>CAIRMK010000541.1 GCA_903879645.1 uncultured Bacteroidota bacterium | reverse complement strand
ATTTGACATTTAGAATTATCAAATAAAATTGAAAATTTTACATTCATTTAAAAAAGTAATTATTTTTTTTCTTAATATTGGTATATAAATTGATTGAAAACAAGAATTAACATTAATTGTACTTTTCACTAATGAAAAAAAGTAAAAGAGTAGAACTCGACAACGAACAATTAGAACGAGTTGTCAGTATGGCTCAAGAGGAAAAAAAGCCTTTTGAAGTATTAAAGGCAGAATTTGGAATAACAGAAAATGAAGTGACCGAATTGATGCGAAAAAGATTGTCTAAAGACAATTTTGAACTTTGGAAAAAGAAAGTCACTGCTAGTAAACCCAAACCCAAACCAATGGTAGATGATGATTTTGACGATTTGGATGGAAAATATTATATGAAAAATAAATTTGATTAATAGAATCAACACCAAGACAAGCGATAATTTCTTATCGCTTTTTTTTTATAACAAATAGTTACCTTACCTTAGCCTAACTAAAATTCATAGTATGAAAAAAATATTTTTATTATCGTTGTTTTGCTTGACTATTACTGTTTTTTCTCAAGAAAAAAAAGTAGATAATCAAGAAATTGAAGTTAATTCTTTGATTAAAGGAACTTTATTTTCTCCTGAAAAAGTAACATCAAAAACAAAATTAGTAATTTTAATTGCGGGTTCTGGACCCACCAACAGAAGTGGGAATAGTACCATTGGTGGTATAAATAATTCTTTAAAATATTTAGCCGAAGGGCTGACTCGAAACGGTTTTGCCGTTTTTAGTTATGACAAAAGAATTTTTGCGCAAATGATAAACAAAACAATTGATGAAAAAACGCTTTCGTTTGAAGATTTTATCAACGATGCCAAAGATGTAGTTACCTATTTTAAAGCACAAAAAAAATATGCTAAAATTATTATTGCCGGACATAGCGAAGGTTCTTTGATAGGGATGGTAGCGTCTAAAACAAATGTAGATGGTTATGTTTCTTTGGCGGGAGCAGGACGTCCTATTGACGAAGTTCTATCTGAACAAATTGCTAAAAACTCTCCTTCAATTAAGGAAGCAGCAGATAAAGATTTGGCATTACTTAAAGAAGGAAAAACATTTGAAAATAAAAACCCTATGTTGGCTTCTCTTTTTAGAGAAAGTGTGCAACCTTATATGATTTCGTGGATAAAATACAATCCGCAAGAGGAAATCAAAAAATTACAACTTCCTATTTTGATTATTAATGGTACTAAAGATATTCAGGTGCCGCCAAGTGATGCCGAATTGCTGTACAAGGCCAATCCAAAATCAACACTTAAAATAATTGAAAATATGAATCATATTTTTAAAGAAATTAAGGTGGATGAAGACAATGTTAAATCGTATTCTGACCCTAAATTACCTGTAATTCCTGAATTAATTGAGGTAATGACTTCTTTTATAAATTCAATTTAATTTGTAACAAAATCTATTTTTAAACTACTAATCTTTCAAAATAATAATCATGAAAAAAATACTATTAAGTTTAGCTTTTGTTTCCGTTTTTTCAAGTTGTAGCTCTGTTGCTATAGCACAACAATCGGTTGAAAAGCAACAAGAAGTGGGTATAACAATTGATTTGAACAATGTTAAAGACGACAAAGTGATGGTTACTGTAAATGCCCCAGGAATTACGAGTGATGAAATAGTTTATCATATCCCAAAAATTGTTCCTGGTACTTATTCTATTGACGATTATGGAAAATTTATAGACGATTTAAAAGCCTATGACGCCAAAGGAAATGCATTAGAAGTTTCTAAACTGGATACGGATTCATGGACGATTAAAAAAGCGCAAAAACTTAATAAAATTACTTATTTAGTAAACGACACTTATGATATTGAAGGTGGTGGTGGATTTGGTAGCGGCGTTTTTTCTCCTGCTGGAACCAATATCCTTGCTGGGAAAAATTTTATGTTGAACAATCATGGGTTTGTGGGTTATTTTGAGAATAAAAAAGATATTGCCTATCATGTAACGGTTTTACATCCTGCTACATTGTTTGGAGCTTCTTCATTAGTAGATACAGATAGTAGTGATGTGTCAGATAAGTTTAATGTTTCAAGATATAATGAATTGGTAGACAATCCAATTATGTATTCAAAACCTGATTATACTACTTTTAATGTAGATGGAATGGAGATTTTGTTTAGTGTTTATTCTCCAAATGGAACCCATAATGCAAAAGAACTTTCTCCTGATTTAGAAAAATGTATGCGAGCTCAAAAGAAGTTTTTAGGTGCTATCAATTCAAATAAAAGATATACCGTTTTGCTCTATTTATCAGATATGGAAACTAAAGATGCAAAAGGATTT
>CAIRMK010000540.1 GCA_903879645.1 uncultured Bacteroidota bacterium | reverse complement strand
TACTTTTAAAAATAAAAAATAAAAATGTCTCATTTTTTTCTTGCCATAAATTCGTATTTGAATAAGAATAAATTTCGATCCATCGGAATACTATTGACTTTGTTTTTGTGTTTATTTTTCTTTGCTACTAAAATTTCATTTCAAGAAAATATTACTCAATTAATTCCGTCGAGTAATGAGTCTACTATTACTTCAAAAGTACTTAAACAAGTTAATTTTGCTGATAAAATCACCATTATTATTAAAAGCAAGAATAATGGAACTCCTGATGATTTATCAGCTTACGCCAATCAATTTATCGATAGTATTAATGGCAATTGTAAGCCTTATGTCAGTAAAATTCAAGGTAAATTAGATGAAGGGAAAATTCAAGAAACGTTTGATTTTGTTTATCAGAACCTCCCATTTTTTTTAGATAGGGAAGATTATAACACGATTCAAAATAAAATTGAAGAGGATAGTGTTTCTAAAATTATTGAAGCCGATTATAAATCTTTAGTTTCTCCAACAGGCATAATTTCAAAAGACTTTATTCTTAAAGATCCACTTGGAATATCATTTATAGCGATGAACAAGTTGCAGCAATTAAGTTTTGGCGATGATTTTGAATTTAATAATGGTTATATTTTAACTAAAGATAAAAAGAAACTATTGTTGTTTTTAACACCAAAAATGGCTGCAAATGAAACGGATACTAACACTTTATTTATAGAAAAATTAAATTTAATACAGACCCAGTTAAACTTAAAATTTCATTCAAAAGTTGAAATGAGTTATTTTGGAGCGACCCCTGTAGCTGTAGCTAATGCAACACAAATTAAAGCTGATGTTAGAAATACTTCTATTTTTGCCTCTGTCGCCTTAGTTTTAATTTTAATTTTTTTCTACAGAAGTGGGTTAACTCCACTAATTATTTTTATTCCCTCCCTTTTTGGGGCAGTTTTTGCGTTAACCATTTTATATTTTACTAAAGGAACTATATCTGCAATTTCATTGGGAATAAGCTCTATTTTACTTGGCGAGACCACTGATTATTCTATTTATGTGTTGACCCATTTGAGGAATAAAAAGGACGTCAAATTGCTGTATAAAGACATTTCAAAACCACTACTCTTATGCGGAATCACCACCTCCATCACTTTTTTATGTTTGTTTTTTGTTAAGTCAGAAGCTTTGAAAGATTTGGGTATTTTTGCGGCATTGAGTGTTATGTCTACTTCTTTTTTTTCACTCGTATTGATTCCGATATTATATAAAATAAGAACTCCTAAATCAATTGAAAATAACCGCAATGAAAGAAAACACAATCTTATTGATAAACTAGGCCTATATTCCTATCATAAAAATAAAATTTTAGTGTTGTCTTCCCTTGTATTGTTGATCATTTGTTTTTTTACTTACTCAAAAGTTAAATTCAATAATGATTTATCGGCGTTAAATTTTATTCCTAAAGAGTTACAAAAATCCCAAAATGAGTTAGAAAGTATTGCTAATAATTCGTCAAAATCTATTTATTTGGTTACTTATGGAAACAGTAATGAAGAGGTGTTAGAGCGAAATAATTTACTTTTTAAAGATTTGCAAGAGGATAAAGGAAAATCTGAAATATTGAATTTTAGTTCCATTGGCGGACTTGTGCTTTCAAAAGAAATGCAAGAGCAAAAAATTGAAGAATGGAATTCCTTTTGGAGCGAAAGCAGAAAGGGTCAACTTAAAAAAACATTAGTTGTTAATGGAAGTAAGTTTGGATTTAAAGAAGCCACTTTTTCTCGATTTTATCAAACTCTAGATCATCATTTTGAAATGATTCCTTTGGCTCAATATGTGAAAATAAATTCTTTTTTTATTGATGAATTTTTAGCTCAAAAAAATGGGTTTTTCACCATTTCAACTTTAGTAAAAATAGGTAATAATAAAAGGGATGAATTTGTAAATAAAATTAAAAAACAACCTAATTTAGTTGTGATTGATAGGCAGCAAACGAATGAAACTTTTCTTGGAACATTAAAAGTTAGTTTTGAACGATTAGTTGACTATTCATTTATCGCTATATTTTTAATTTTATGGTTTGCTTTTAGAAGGATAGAATTAGTAATTGTGAGTATCATTCCAATCTTAGTAAGTTGGATTTTTACTACAGGTATTATGGGGATGTTTGGGATACAATTCAATATTATAAACATAATTGTTTGTACATTGATTTTTGGAATTGGAGTGGATTACAGTATTTTTATGACTACTGCTTTGGTGAAAGAACATACTTTTGGTCAGGTAGAATTGCCGACTTATAAGACCTCCATATTATTGTCTGTTGCCACTACTATTTTAGGAATTGGTGTTTTAATTTTTGCTCAACATCCTGCGTTGAAATCAATAGCTTTAATTGCTATTATAGGCATTTTTTCAGCTTTATTGATTACCTTTATTCTACAACCTTTGGTTTTTAGTTTCTTTGTTACTAATAGAGTTAATAGAGGGCAACCTCCCTTTCAGTTTCGTTCTCTACTTCATGGCATAATTTCATTTTTTTATTACGGATTTGGAGGTTTTATGATGTCTTTTTTTAGCATGACTATCATGAGAATTTTACCTTTCAGAGAAAGAACAAGAATGAAAGGTTTTCGTTTCATTATTTCAAAGTTTATGAAATCGGTGTTATATACGAACCCTTTTGTAGTGAAAAAAGTAATAAATCTCCAAAATGAAAAATTTGAAAAACCGGCAGTTTTAATTGCGAACCATACCTCTTTTCTAGACATCTTGGCTGTAGGCATGCTAAGTCCAAAAATAATTTATTTAGTGAATGATTGGGTTTATAATTCTCCTATTTTTGGTCCAGCAGTAAAAAAGGCAGGTTTTTATCCTGTTTCAAATGGTATTGATGGAGGAGTTTCACATTTAAAAGAAAAAGTTGATGAAGGCTATTCGTTAGTTATTTTTCCTGAAGGCACCCGTTCTGAAACCAATTATATTCATCGTTTTCACAAAGGGGCATTTTATTTGGCAGCAACTTTCAATTTAGATATTATTCCCATATTAATTCATGGTAATTCCGAAGTACTACCAAAAGGTGATTTTATTATTTATGATGGTTCAATTACTGTAAAAATTTTAGGCAGGATACAACAGGATGATGACTTGTTTGGGTCGGATTTTTCTACAAGAACCAAAAAAATAGGAAGTTTTTTTAAAGAAGAGTTTAAAAAATTGAGAAATGAAATTGAAGATGCTAACTATTTCAAAAAAATGATTATTAATAGTTTTGACTACAAAGAAAAATTTGTGATTGATGCTATTAAGAGCGATTTAAATAATCAATTAGCGCTCTATTGGGAACTAAGTAAGTACATTGGTCCAAAAGATAAAATACTTCATTTAGGAGATGATTTCGGACCATTAGCTGTTTTACTGGTATTGCAAGAGTCGCAACGAAAAGTTGATTCCTTTATTTCAACTGAAATGAAAAGAAGTGTTGCTAAAACTAATTATATTGCTAAAGTTAGAAAATTATCTTACGTTAATAATATGGAAATGATAACCCAAAATAGCTATGATCTTGTGTTGATTTCTGATTTTGATATGGAAGTGAATTATGAAAGTATTTGCATTGTAACTAAAAAAGTAATTTTAGTAAATAATGATAGATTAAAAAACAATATTATTAACTTTGGTTTTCAAATCGAAACAGCAACTAGCCATTTGGTAGTACTTAAGAAAGTATCAGAATGAAAGAACAATACGATGTAGTAGTGATAGGAAGTGGTTTAGGGGGATTGATATCTGCAATTATCTTAGCCAAAGAAGGTTATAGTGTTTGTGTGCTTGAGAAAAACAATCAATTTGGAGGTAACCTGCAAACATTTGTTAGGGATAAAACTATTTTTGATACGGGAATTCATTATATCGGCGGATTGAGTGAAGGTCAGAATTTATATAAGTATTTTAAATACTTAGGTATTATGGATGATTTGAAGCTTAAAAAACTAGATGAAAATGGTTTTGATATTATTTCTTTTGAAAAAGAAAATGAGGAATATCCGCATGCACAAGGCTATGATAATTTTGTAAATCAATTATCAAAATTTTTCCCAGAAGAGAAAGAATCCATTCAAAGATATTGTGAAAAAGTGGTAACCATTTGTGATTCATTTCCTTTGTATAATTTGAATTCGGAAGGCAAATATGATAGTGAAATTTTGTCGTTAAATGCAAAACAGTGTATTGATGAGGCTACTTCGAATGAGCGATTGAGGGCCGTTTTAGCAGGTACAAATTTTTTATATGCGGGTATTGAAGATAAATCTCCTTTTTATGTTCATGCGCTTTCTGTCAATTCTTATATTCAAAGTTCTTATAGATGCATTAATGGTGGAAGCCAAATTACCAAACAACTCATTAAGCAGCTTAAAAAATTTGGGGGAGAAGTTTATAAATATAAAGATGTTGTTAAATTAGTAGTAGAAGATAATGATGTAACTACTGCGAAGATGAAAGATGGAACTTCAGTCAATGCAAAGTTTTTCATTTCTAATATAGAACCCAAAACAACTTTGCGAATGGTTGGCGAAGCGCATTTTAGAAAATCTTTCTTTAATAGGATTGATAGTCTAGAAGGCGTAATTTCAGCTTTTAGTTTGTATATTGTTTTTAAACCCAAAACTTTTAACTATCTCAATAACAACTTATATCATTTTAAAAATAGTGATATTGTTTGGACTGCGCACGAATATACTGAAGAAAATTGGCCATTAGCTTATATGGCATCGATGAATGCTTCAGGAAAAGATGAAGTTTGGGCAGATGGAATGACATTCATGACTTATATGAAATATGATGAACTCAAAGAGTGGGAACATACTTTTAATACTACTGCTGAAGAATTTGATAGAGGAGAAAGTTATGAGAACTTTAAAACAAGGAAATCAGAACGATTTTTACAAGAAATAGAAATAAAATTTCCTGGAATTAGAGATTGTATTAAGTCGGTTCATGCTTCCACTCCTTTGTCCTATAGGGATTATATTGGAGGTAGCAAAGGGAACATGTATGGATATGTTAAAGATTGTAACAATCCCATGAAATCATTCATTGCCCCAAAAACAAAATTGAACAATTTATATCTTACAGGTCAAAGTATTAATATGCATGGCGTTTTAGGTGTTACCATTGGTGCTGTAGTCACTTGTTCTGAAATTGTTGGAAAAGAATATTTGGTAAATAAGATCAATCAAGAGTCAGAGTAAATAAGTCGCTATGAGAAATAGAATTTACTTTTTAGTAATTTTAGGTTTTACCTTAGCGCTATTCTCTTGTGGAACCTCGAAGTCTTTGCATCATAAACCGCAATTAGAAGGTTATAATGCAGCAATTCCAGTTGTTGTTAAACAATCTAATACCGCTTTTACATCTGGAACTAATTTTCTAGTAAAGAACAAGCAAAACCTTTGGGAGCTTTATGTTGAAGGCGATGCTTTAGAAAGAGGATTAGTTACTGGAGCATTAACCGATTCTTTGTTAAAAAAGCAAGAGCGAACTTTTTTTTTAAAGTTAGGGGATATTGTTCCCTCAAAAACCAAACAGTGGTTACTTCGTAGTTTTTTGAAATGGTACAATAGGAAATTATATCTTAATGTAACCGAAGAATATAAAACAGAAATTTATGGAATTTCAGAATATACTTCACATGATTTCGACTACTTAGCTCCTCGATATTTAAGGAATTTATATTTACATGGAGCTCATGATATTGGGCATGCTTTACAAGATTTAGCATTAGTAGGATGTTCGTCCTTTGCTGCTTGGGGTGATAAATCGGAGGATGGAAGTTTGATTTTAGGTAGGAATTTTGATTTTTATGTAGGAGATGAGTTTGCTAGAGATAAAATTGTAGCTTTTGTAAATCCAAAAGAAGGACATCAATTTATGATGGTTACTTGGGCAGGTATGATAGGAGCCGTTTCAGGAATGAATACTGAAGGGTTAACCGTGACTATTAACGCAGGAAAATCTAAAATCCCATTAGTCGCAAAAACACCTATTTCATTAGTTACTAGAGAGATTTTGCAATATGCCACTACTATTGATGAAGCTATTGCTATTGCAAAAAAGAGAAAAGTATTTGTTTCAGAGTCTATTATGGTTGGAAGTGCCAAAGATAAAAAGGCCATTATAATAGAGGTATCACCTAATGATTTTGGGGTTTATTCCGTTGAAAACAGCAATCAGCTTATCTGTTCCAATCATTTTCAGAGTAATGAATTGAAGAATGGAGATAGAAATCAATACCAAATTGCTAATAGCCATTCACAATACCGCTACGAAAGGATGCAGCAACTTTTTGATGCAAATCCTAAAATAAACCCAACTATTGCGGCTACAATACTTCGTAATAAGGAAGGGTTGAAAAATGATTCTATAGGTTATGGAAATGAAAAGGCGTTAAACCAATTGATAGCGCATCACGGAATTATTTTTAAACCCGAACAACGATTGGTGTGGGTTTCTTCTAATCCTTATCAATTGGGGGAATTTGTGTGTTATGATTTGAATAAAGTTTTTAAAAATAAAAACAATAGTGCTGTAATTATTTCTGTTGAAGAAGAAAGTTTAAATATTCCAAAAGATGCATTTTTAGATTCAAAATTATATCAGAATTATGAGTTATTTAGAATAGAAGATCGAAAAATAGATAAATTTTTAGAAAATAAAATCAGTTTACCTTCCGATTTCGCTAAAAATTATCAATCTTTGAATCCCAATTATTGGTTTGTTTATTATAAAGTTGGACTTTCATTATACCAACATCATCACTATGAATTGGCCAAACAAGAATTTGAAAAAGCATTGACCAAAGAAATAACCACTCTTCCAAATAAATTGGAAATTGAAAAGTATTTAAAAAAAATCAGAAGAAAATTAAGATGATTCCAAAAATAGAAAAGAGTTCTTTAGAGGATATTAAAGCTTTTCAAGAGCAAAAACTTTTGGAAGTCTTGACTTATGTAAATGAAAAATCGGAGTTTTATAAAACCCTTTTTGCTAAAGAAGACATTTCTATAACTACCATTAAAACGTTAGATGATTTACAATTATTACCAGTAACAACCAAAGAAGATTTGCAAAAATACAACGATGATTTTCGTTGTGTTCCCACCAATGAGATTATCGATTATGCGGCAACATCAGGAACATTGGGTGAGCCGGTTACTTTTGGTTTAACCGATAATGATTTAGAAAGATTAGCTTATAATGAAGCTATTTCATTTGACTGTGCCGGTATAAAAGAAGGCGATCTGGTGCAATTAATGACTACCATTGACCGAAGATTCATGGCTGGATTGGCTTACTTTCTGGGATTAAGAAAAATGAAAGTTGGTGTGATTCGGATTGGGGCAGGAATTCCAGAGTTGCAATGGGATTCCATATTAAAATACAACCCCACGTATTTAATTACGGTTCCGTCATTTCTTTTAAAGCTTATTGAGTATGCCGAAAATCATGCTATTGATTATAATAATTCGGGAATAAAAGGTGCCATTTGTATTGGAGAATCTTTGCGAAATCAAGATTTTACTTTGAATACTCTTTCTAAAAAAATCACCGATAAATGGGATATTAAGTTGTTTTCAACGTATGCTTCAACAGAAATGAGTACTGCGTTTACGGAGTGCGAGTATGGAATAGGAGGGCATCACCATCCAGAATTGATAATTGTAGAAGTATTAGACGACAACAATAAGCAGGTAAAAAATGGCGAACCGGGCGAATTAACTATTACAACTCTTGGTATAGAAGCCATGCCATTAGTGCGTTTTAAAACTGGTGATATTGTTCAGTTTCACGATCAGCCTTGTGCTTGTGGCAGAAATACTTTGCGGGTTGGACCGGTGATTGGTAGAAAACAACAAATGATAAAATACAAAGGAACTACTTTGTATCCACCGATAATGAATGATGTTTTGAATGGTTTTGAAAATATAGAAACCTATATTATTGAAATTTCTACTAACGATTTAGGAACGGATGAAATTGTCATAAAACTAGCGGTAAAAGAACAATCTGAAGATTTCCTTTCTGAAATTAAAGATCACTTTAGAGCTAAACTTCGAGTAACTCCAAAAATTGAATTTACTACAAAAGAAGTATTAACCAAGCTTGTATTTAATCCAATGAGCCGAAAACCTATCCATTTTTTTGATTTAAGAAAAAAAATGTAGTACACCTCTACTTCTAAATTTTAGCGCTTTAATTTACAATTCAAATCTTTAGTTCTATAAAAATTAGCTTTTAGGTGATGATAGGAAATTGTTATGGTAAACATAATTTAATTAAACCTTATGGTATGAATTGATAAGCACCTAAGGTGGTATTAGATGTTCTATCTTTTCCTAAAATATCAAGAGTGACTGTTGGAGTCATAGCTGTCATTAAAGAAGGTGCAACGCTTAAATCGACTGTAGTCCATAATTGATTTTTGTCAGGATTTTTGAAAGAAGGAGTAAAGTGTATGTTGTTTTTTGTTATATAACAGCTGTTAGCATATGGTCCAATTGGATTATTAAAATCATAAAGACCATTGTCATTCAATTGGCTGTTATTGAATTTTATCAAGCTGTTTAGAATTGAATACGTGAAGGTTTGAGTTCCAATTCTATCAATATAAAATTCGACTTGATTTGACCCGTACATGATACAATTATTAAAATGGTAGTTATTAGTTGCGTTGTTAGCATAATAAGTTGTAGTACCTGAAGAAGAAGTGTCTGCAAAATAATCACTTAGTAATACTGCTAGTTGTTTGGAACTGCTCCAATTGTTATTAAAAGTGCTATTTGTAAAATTAGAAGTACCACCATAGGTACAAGCTAAACAATATTGGCCACAATTATTAATGGCTACATTTTTGCCAGTAATCTGAGCTCCTAATGAGAATAATCCATAGTTTGAGTTATTGTAAATCTGGCTGTTAGTAATGTTTAATTTTGTTGAATAGAAATTATTAATAGCATCTAAAGGAACACAATAAATACCTACAGTTGCATTTTTAAGTATTAGGTGATTAATAGTGTTTGTATTTTGAGATAGCATTAAAATACCGAACCATTGCCCTGGCACATCTGAAAAAACAGGTTCTAGTCGGTCCCCTTGAAAAATAACTTCATTAGTTAGGTTTTCTGGTTTATGGTCGGAAGGAAAGTCCCCATTAACCTGGATAGTCCCACTTTTGGCTACTATTAATCCAGAATTAGCATGAAAATATACTTTTGCTCCTGCATCAACAACCAAAGTTTTATTGTCAGGAACGAGTGCATAGCCATAAACGACATAAGGTTTTCCTTTTGTCCAATGGAGTTCGTTGCCATTTACAGGATCATTAGCTAGTAAATTACTACCTGTTATAGTTATTGGAGCTCCGGTATTATCCACTCCTAAATTGATGCTTTCAAAACTTGTAGATGAGTATTTATCAGGATAAATAAAAATAGCATCTTGAATTAAAGTTACTAAATCTACTGTTTGTGGTGCGCCCGAAACATTGGAGAATTGTATTTGGTCGGTATACAGAAAATCAGTAGGGTTGGCACTGGCAACATCGGCCGTGACTTCAATAAAGATATACAAACTGTCTTTGGCTAATAATTCCACATTGGTATAACTTTTTCCTATTGCGCCTGCATCGCCAGTCATACCATCCACCATAATTCGGTATTTAGAATTGATTCCTTTTCCCAATTGAATTTTTGGAATTACGATGTCTTTACTTCCTCGATTGTAAACTTTTAAGCGATATGTACTTGATGAAACATTGGTAAAAACAGTGTCTAAATAGACGGTACTTTTAGAGAATTCTAATCCACCGGTGCTTTGTTCAAAAGTAAAATCTTTACGGCAAGAGCTGAAAGTGATTGCAATTAGTATAGAAAATATAAAAAGTAATTTACGCATAGAACCGGAATTTTGGTAAATGTATATATTTATTTGAAAAGTCAAAAATGAATAGACAAAATTACTTAACGTAAAAATAGTTGAATTAGTCTATAGTCAAGTAATAATCGTACTTTTATTATAAAAATAACTAATTTTGCTAAAAAATAACTGCTATGTCTTTTGATAAAGAAAAAATGATTCAACGTTGTAATGATTGGTGTAAAAACACTTTAATGCAAACATTAGATATAAAATTTGTGGATGCAGGAGAAGATTTTTTGGTTGCCACAATGCCAGTAAATCCAAGTGTTCATCAACCCATGGGATTGTTACATGGAGGTGCTTCTGTTGCCTTAGCCGAAAGTGTTGGTAGTGCTGCGTCGATGTTGTATGTTAATCCAGATAGGCAAGAGGTTCGAGGAATTGAAATATCGGCCAACCATTTGAGAAGTAAAAGAGAAGGGATGGTAACTGCTACCGCAAGAATCATTCACAAGGGCGCTAGTATTCATTTATGGGAAATTAGAATTGTAGATGAGCAGGAAAAATTGATTTCGCTTTGCAAATTGACCAATATGGTATTGCCTAAAAGAGTATGAGTTACTTGTTTGAAAAGATCAAAGTGCAATTAAAAAGTCAATTGCCTTTTGTATGTTATTGTAAGCCCAATTCAGATACCATCATTGCCTTGTTGCAAAAGAGCGATGCTTTATTTGAGCTTACTATGGATGCCGTTGGCTTTGCTTTTGTTTCCTTTGATAATAAAAGAAGGTATATCATTCCGGAAAGCCAATCCGATCTTTATTATGAGAAGGTTTCTGTATCCGATTATGCTTATCCTAAAAATAGAGTTTTTGAATCGGACGACCGTGCAAAAACTGCATTTGAAGCTTTGGTGGTGAAGGCTGTTCAAGAAATTGAGGCTGGAACTTTTGAGAAAGTGGTATTGTCTAGAAAGGAAATGGTAGCTCTTCAAGATTTTGATTTGACTTTTGTTTTAAACCAATTGATAACCTCTTATCCCAATGCCTTTAAATATAGTTTTTATCATCCTAAAATAGGTTTTTGGTTGGGCGCTAGTCCGGAACAGTTTTTAAAAGTCACAGAGAATAATTTACAAACTATAGCCTTAGCTGGAACTCAGTTAGCTAGTAGTTCACAAGACATCTTATGGGGAGATAAAGAAATAGTTGAGCAACAAATAGTAGCTGATTTTATTGTTGCTGCCCTTGAGAAGCATGCTGTTTCTGTTTCAAAATCGGAGCCCTATACTTATAAAGCCGGGTCTATTCTTCACATTCGAACTGATATTGAAGCGGTGCTAGAAGACAAATCCAACTTAGAAAACATCATTGAATTGATGCATCCCACCCCTGCAGTTTGTGGTTTTCCAAAAGAAGAAGCTAAAAATTTTATTTTGAAAAATGAAGGTTATGATAGAGAATTTTATGCGGGGTTTTTAGGCGAATGGAAAAAAGATTTTATGAGTTTTATGGAAGACAACTTTGATTTATTTGTGAATTTGCGTTGTATGAAAATCAAAGATGGTAAGGCAATAGTATATGTTGGTTGTGGTATTAACCAGGGAAGCCAACCCGAAAAAGAGTTTATTGAAACTGTAAACAAGTCGCAAACAATGAAAAAAGTATTGTGATTGATTACTTAGACACAATTATTTACCTTTGTAAACTAAATTAGACGTATGAAATTAGATATATTGGCCTTTGGAGCTCATCCTGATGATGTTGAATTGGGCTGTAGTGGAACTATAGCAAAAGAAGTAAGTTTGGGTAAGAAAGTTGGCATTATTGATTTGACTCGTGGAGAATTAGGCACTCGTGGTTCGGTTGCTATTCGCAATCAAGAGTCTGCTAGTGCTGCTACATTATTGGGGCTTTCGGTTAGAGAGAACCTGGATATGCGAGATTGTTTTTTTGTCAATGATGAGGCACATCAGCTGCAAGTGATTCAGATGATTCGCAAGTACCAACCTGAAATTGTGATTTGTAATGCTATAGATGATAGGCATATCGATCATTCAAAAGGCAGTACATTGGTTTCCGACGCTTGTTTTTTATCTGGTTTACGAAAAATTAAAACAGAACTATCTGGTGTTGAGCAGGAGGCTTGGCGTCCTAAAGTAGTTTATCATTATATTCAGTGGAACAATCTTACTCCTGATTTTGTTGTTGACATTTCAGGATTTATTGATATAAAAATGGAATCTATTTTGAAGTACAGTTCTCAATTTTTTAACCCCGATACGAATGAGCCAGAATCTCCAATTACCTCAAAAAACTTCTTGGATAGTGTTAAATATCGCGCTCAAGATTTAGGGAGAATGATAGGCTGTGAGTACGCGGAAGGATTTACGGTAGAAAGATATTTGGCAGTCAATAGTTTAAGTGATTTAAAATAAATTTTTCAGTTTTTCTTTGTAAAAATAAAACTTTTGCAATACATTTGCACTCGTTAAAAATGGTGGTTGTAGCTCAGCTGGTTAGAGTATTGGTTTGTGGTGCCGAGGGTCGCCGGTTCGAACCCGGTCAGCCACCCTTAATTAAAAAGTCTTGAATTTATTCAAGACTTTTTTTGTTTGTGTATTTTCGTAATAGCTAAAAGCGGGTATAAAAAAACCAGTGAAATTGTTCACTGGTTTTTATAATATTGTTTATGAAGTAATTATTCTTCCATAGTATGATAGACATTCATCACATCATCATCTTCTTCAATTTTTTCGATTAGTTTTTCAACATCTGCCATTTCAGCTTCGGTGAGTTTTTTAGTGATTTGAGGTATTCTTTCAAATCCAGAAGATAAGATTTCAATCCCACGGCTTTCTAATTCTTTTTGAATCGCACCAAAACTTCCGAAAGGAGCATAGATTAAAATTCCATCTTCGTCAGCAAATATTTCTTCTGCGCCAAAGTCAATGAATTCTAACTCCATTTCTTCGATGTCTACATTACTGTTTGGTATACGGAAATTACATGTATGGTCAAACATAAATTCAACCGATCCTTGTGTTCCCATTGTTCCGTTACATTTGTTAAAATAGCTTCTAACATTAGCGACGGTTCTGTTGTTATTGTCGGTTGCCGTTTCAATCAAAAGAGCAATTCCATGAGGTGCATATCCTTCAAATAATACTTCTTTGTAGTTTGCGGTATCTTTATCCGTTGCTTTTTTAATAGCTCTTTCTACGTTTTCTTTGGGCATGTTGGCTGCCTTAGCATTTTGTATCACTGCACGTAAACGAGAGTTGGCATCTGGATTTGGTCCACCCTCTTTCACGGCCATTACAATATCTTTTCCGATTCGAGTAAACGCTTTGGCCATTGCTGACCAACGTTTCATTTTTCTTCCTTTTCTAAATTCGAACGCTCTTCCCATTTCTTATCTTTTATTTCAACATTCAATAGTCAAAATTGAATATTCAACTGTTTATTTATTTTTTTAGATTGCAAAAATAAGGTATAATTCTATTTTTACAAATCTTATTTCTAGAAAATTAATTCATTGGAACATGGCTATTGATAAAGTTTTCGCCAGTGGTATCCCATGAGTTTATGATTGTGTTTTTGTCTTGCTGATTTGTATTGTTTACTTTATTAAAAGTGTCAATTTCTTTATTTACTTGTTTTACCATTCCGTTGTAATTCTCAATCTCTTCTTTCGTTCTGTCCTTTTGAGATTTTGATTCTATTGTTTTTTTAGCATTTTCAAATTTGTCATTAAACATTAAAAAGTTTACTACTGTTGGGACATATTGTTGTGCTTCTTTTTTATAATATTCTAATGCTTTTTTAGTGGCATTCAATATTGAGGTATCATTATTATAGGCTGCTATAGTTTTGATTTTTTCCAAGCCTTCATCAGCATATTGAATAAGTGTATTTGAATTTTGCTGAATGGCGCTCAGATCCTTATTTTCTATTGCTTTGGATAGATTAATGTCTGTAAAATTTGCTTTGAAGAAAATCAAATATAATGCGGTATGGTAATCAAAAACTTCATTGGATATTTTGATTTTTTTGCCCAATTCAGAGTCACCGTCATTGAGGGTAATATTATATTTTAGCGCAAAGGACTTGAATGCATTATTTGCTTTTTCATTTTCAGAAACTAATTTTTGATTGATTAAGTCCCTTGTCATCAGGAAAGCCTCCATAGCGTCGTAGGATTGTTCTGCTACTTCTTGCATGTTGATGATTTTATCGTACTCTTCATTTAGATTCTTTTTACAAACATCAAAATATTCCATCACTTGATTTTTATATTCTACATCACCTTTATAACCCTCTTTCAATGCACCAATTTTTGTATTTGCTGCTTCAATACTTTTAACGAGTTGTTTTCGGGTAGCATCTACTTTACGAGCACTTTTAGAATGGGCTACAGCTTGCGTATATTTCCATGTGCTTTTAGAAATGTTACCTTGTTCTTTGTTGATGTAATTTAGATACTCTACAGGGTTTTTAAATTCTTGTGCAATGGCACTTAACTGAGTTAGTAGCGTTACTAATACTAAGGTTTTAAGTTTCATGGTTTATTTTTTTAAATCGTTAAT
>CAIRMK010000539.1 GCA_903879645.1 uncultured Bacteroidota bacterium | reverse complement strand
TATTTAACTTATACGTCAAATCAAATTCTGTTGTAAATAGAATAGCCGATAAAAAAGGATTATTTACGAATTCTAACAATCTATTGAAAGCATTATCAATACTGTGGATTTCAAAGATTTCTTCTTTTTGAAATTTGAATTTTAACTCCAATTGCATACTATTTTGTTCAACAATTGGACGCACATAGATGTTCATCAACTCCGTATTTCCAATGGTTTTTGCCAAAGTTAATTTGGCAAATGTTCCCTCTTCTAAACTAGCTTTGACTTTGGTATAAAACTCTGAAAAGGTTTCCTTAAATGGCATTTGTTTATTTTTAAAAGCCTAAGATTCACCAATCAAGTACAATAATTGGTGAATCTTTGGTTAATTATTTTTATAAGTTAGCAAAGAAATCATTTCCTTTATCATCAGTAATAATAAAGGCAGGAAAATCTTTAACAGTTATTTTTCGAACGGCTTCCATGCCTAATTCTTCAAAATCAACCACTTCAACTTTTAAGATGTTATCTTGGGCCAAAATGGCTGCAGGACCTCCAATAGAACCCAAATAGAATCCTCCATAAGTTTTACAGGCTTCCATGACTTCTTTTGTTCGATTTCCTTTAGCTAGCATAATCATACTTCCACCTGCTTTTTGGAATTCATCTACATACACATCCATGCGTCCTGCAGTTGTTGGTCCAAAACTTCCTGAAGGCATTCCTTCTGGGGTTTTAGCTGGGCCTGCATAATACACAGGATGGTTTTTGAAATATTCTGGCATTGGTTTTCCGGCATCCAACAATTCTTTAATTTTGGCATGAGCAATATCTCTTGCCACGATTAAAGTTCCATTTAATTTCAATCGTGTTTTAATTGGATATTTAGACAATTCTGCTAAAATATCTTTCATTGGACGATTCAAATCAACTTCAACGGCCGCTTCTAAATGTGGGGGAACTTCAGGTAAGAATTGCTTTGGATTTACTTCTAGTTGTTCTAAATAGATCCCATCTTTGGTGATTTTCCCTTTAATATTTCTATCTGCAGAACACGAAACTCCTAAGCCGACAGGGCAAGAAGCGGCGTGACGTGGCAATCGGATGACGCGTACATCATGTGCAAAATATTTTCCTCCAAATTGTGCTCCAATAGCACTTTCTTGGCAATATAGTAATACTTTTTTCTCCCATTCTAAATCACGAAATGCTTGCCCTGACATGTTTCCTGAGGTTGGTAAATTATCAAAATACCCTGCAGAAGCTTTTTTAACTGCGGCTAAATTTGCTTCGGCAGAAGTTCCTCCAATAACCAAAGCTAAATGGTAGGGCGGACAAGCCGAAGTTCCTAAATCTTTTATTTTTTCGCGAACAAATTCTTCCATTGACTTGTCATTCAATAGCGATTTTGTTTTTTGATATAAGAATGTTTTGTTCGCAGAACCACCACCTTTTGTTAAAAACAAAAAATCATACGAAGCTCCTTTTTTGGCATAAATATCAATTTGAGCAGGAAGATTGGAACCTGAATTTTTCTCTTCAAACATCGAAATTGGAACAATTTGTGAGTAACGAAGATTCTTATTCTGAAACGTATTGAAAATTCCTCTTGACAACCATTCGGCATCATCAACACCTGTATAAACACTTTCACCTTTTTTAGCCATAACAATCGCCGTTCCTGTATCTTGACAAGAAGGCAACTGACCTTCAACAGCAACCGATGCGTTTTGCAATAAATTATAAGCTACAAATCTGTCATTATCTGTTGCTTCTGGATCGTTCAAAATGTTGTTTAGCTTTTGTAAATGCGCTGTTCGTAACATAAATGAAACATCGTTCATGGCTTCTTGCGCCAACAATTCTAACCCTTTTGGATCAACAGTTAGAATTTCTCTATCGCCAAATTGTTCAACTTTTACAAAGTCAGAAGTAAGTTTTTTGTATTGTGTATCGTCTTTTACTATCGGATACGGGTCTTGATATATAAAGTCCATTGTGAAATATTTTTGAAGTGTAAAGTTATGGAAATTTGAGGGAATGCGGAATTAAATATTTGCTAATTTGGTGTAGATATCCTTCTCATAATATCGTTGTTTAAAAAAACCAACTAGCCACAAAAATCGCAGTAATCACACAAACTAAATCTACCAAAAGCATAGTTCCTAGAGCATAACGAGTATTTTTTATATTAACAGAGCCAAAGTAAACCGCAATTACATAAAAAGTGCTTTCGGCACTACATTGAAAAATACTACTCAATCTACCCGTCATGGAATCTGCACCAAAAGTATTCATAGAATCAATCAAAAACCCTCGTGAGCCTGCAGAACTAAAAGGGCGTAACATAGCTACTGGCAAAGCATCCGTGATTTGTTTGTTGATACCCATATTAGAGAAAAAATAAGCAATCCAGTTACTAATAATTTCAAACAAACCACTATTTCTGAACAAAGAAATCGCCACTAACATTCCTAAAACATAAGGAAAAATAGTAACTCCAGTTTTAACTCCATTATTTGCTCCCGATACAAAAGCCTCAAAAACTGTAGTTTTAGCATCCGTAAATTTCTTCTCTTTGATAAATGAAAATAGTAAAGTAAAAGCGATAATTCCGATTAATATCAATCCTGAAAGATTGGAGGTGAAATAGTTTTTTCCAATTAAATCCAAATGATTGACATACATCAACAAGCCAACAATTGCAGCAATTAATGTCATCAAAACAACAACTAAAGAAGCACTTTTGAAGTTAATTTTTTGCTTAATTCCAACAATTAGAAAAGCAGCAATTGTTCCAATAAAAGAGGTAATAATACACGGCAACATTACATCTGCAGGATTACTTGCATTGGCGGCCGCACGATAGCCGATTATTGAAGTTGCTATTAAAGTTAGTCCAGAAGCGTGCAAACAAAGGAACATAATTTGAGCATCACTTGCCCTTTCTTTTTCGGGGTTTAATTCTTGTAAACTTTCCATAGCTTTTAAACCAAATGGCGTTGCGGCAGAATCCAATCCTAAAAAATTAGCAGCAAAATTTAAAGTCATGTAAGAAATGGAAGGATGATCTTTTGGAATACTTGGGAATACTTTTACAAATACTGGACTCAATAGTTTAGCTAATTTTGCTGATGCCCCAGAAATAATTAAAAGTTCCATCAAGCCACAGAAAAAAGCTAAATAGGCAATTAACGGAAGTATTAAATCCACCAGCGTATTTTTACAAGTTGGCAGTAATCCATCACTTTTTTGTTTACCGCTATAAATTTTTATGGTTTTATTTGACAAAACATACGTTGAATCGATATTCAATGTATCCCGATTAATAACCATTGTTTTGTCTGGAGCTTTTTCGATACTATCTTTGATAAAAGCAGGTAAATCTTGAAGATATTTTTCTGAAACTAGAATTGGATCGTCTTTCTTACCGTTTAAAACAAAGTCAATGGTATAGCTGTTTCCAGCAAATAAACTTACTACAATGAAAACAATTGACGAAATGAAAATAGTCAACCAAAATCTACTTAATACCATGATTTGTTTTTTTGTAAATATACTTATTCAATAGCAATGTCAAAAACCAATTGCAATATCAATTTCTAAACGTGGATTATTTCGTCTTCAACCAATAAATCTTCTTTTCTAAAACGAAGAAAAACTTGTGCTACCGCAATAACATCTTTTTCACAATACGTCACAATTCTATCAATATCTTTTTCAACATAAAAAACATGACCAACTTGGCTTCCGTCGATATCACCCTTTGGAGAAGGAATTCCTAGAATTTTTGTCAGTAATTTCAATGAGGTAAAATGTTTATAATCACCAAATTTCCATAATTCTAACGTGTCTAAATGAGCAATTTCCCAAGGTTTTTTTCCGAACAAATTAAGCTTATTTGGAATACTAACTTGATTGATAATCATACGTCGAGCTATGAATGGGAAGTCAAATTCTTTGGCATTATGACCACAGAGAATATGTTGTGATCCATCGAAATGATTGCCAAGTAAATTATTAAAATCTAATAAAATTTTCTTTTCTTCTCCGAAAAATGACGTTACTCTAAAGTTTCTTATATCTCCTTTGACTACAAAATAGCCAACGGAAAT
>CAIRMK010000538.1 GCA_903879645.1 uncultured Bacteroidota bacterium | reverse complement strand
TGGCATAGTTGGATTGAAATCTAGTAGCATAACTACCATTAGTATAATAATCCCCTGAAACCAACAAATCATATTTTTCACTTAAAGCAAAATAATACCCTCCGTTTTGTAAGGAATAACCTCTCGTGGCATTTTGACCATAACTTGGAGGTATAATTCCTGAATGACTTTTTTCAGTGATTGGAAAAAAAGCAAAAGGCAAGGCTATGGGAGTAGGAACATTTTCTATCCACAAATTGGTAGTTCCAATAACTACCTTTTTGCCAGGTACAAATTTCATTCTTCCAACTAAAAAATAATATTCTGGATCATCAATGTCTTTTGAAGTGGTCAAACGGGCACTTTTCATAAAGTAAACAGAGTCGTTTTCTTTTTTAGAAATTTTCGCTTTAATATTTAATTCTTGTTGCGTTGTTCTAGAATTCCAAACTAATGCTTTTTTCGTCTTATAATTAAATCGAATAGAATCAGGTTCGATAACATTATTACCTTGTTTGAAAACAGGATGCTGAGTGTAATTTCCTAAAGAATCTTTTAACCTCCCAGCATAAACTTCATTTTTTTGATAATCAAAAATGATAATTCCCGACTTCAATTCGTAGTCTAAATAATTTAATTCAGCATTATCATAGAGTGTAATTAGCTTCTTTTTTTGATCAAATTTAGCGTATTTTTTAGCCCTATATTTGACTTTGCCTTCTAATACAGACTTCATTTTTTTAACGGTATCCAATTTTATAGTATCTATTTTTTTTCCACTAGCCGCTTCTTTTTTTGAGTCTATTGCAACTGCTTTTTTAGGCTTAACTGATTGGCTTTTAATTGGAAAAGCCTTAGTGTTTTTTGGAGTTTCTTGTGCCAATAAATTGGAACTTCCTATTGTTAGAAAATATGCTGATAAAACGATATAAAATAAGTTTGTACGCAAAGGTTTAAATGCTATTTTTGTAAAAATATGGCTTGAATTTTGATGAGCCAAAAATACATATTATTTTTCGTCAAAAATAGAGAAATAATAATTTTATAGCCTTGTAGTTTTAATTAAAATTAACGTTTAACAATATGACTATTATAAATAAACTCAAATATACATTGGTAGTAGGACTCTTTATAAGTTCAACTTTAGCTTATTCCCAATCTACTAAATTCAAGGTTACTCTTGATGCGGGTCATGGTGATCATGATTTTGGAGCAGTTTACAACGGACATATAGAAAAAAACATCAATTTAGGAATTACACTTAAAGTGGGTAAGATCTTAGAAAAATACCCAAATATTGAAGTTATTTACACCAGAAAAACAGATGTTTTTATTGATTTGGTTGAAAGAGCCAATATTGCAAATAGAGCTGATGCAAACATTTTTGTGTCCATACATTGTAATGCCAATAAAAACACAGTGGCAGATGGAACAGAGACGTATGTAATGGGTATGTCTAAGAACGCATCTAATCTAGAAGCTGCAAAAAGAGAAAACTCTGTAATTACCTTAGAAAAAGATTACAAGAAAAAATACCAAGGCTATGATCCCAATAAACCAGAAACTTTATTGGCAATGACTATAGCACAAGAAGAGTTTGAAGCCAATAGCATTGCACTTGCTGGTAAAATTCAAGATAGATTTGTACAAGATTTAGGTAAGAAAAGTAGAGGTGGAGGAGTAAAGCAAGCACCCTACATGGTATTACACAAAGCCTACATGCCAAGAGTATTGATTGAAAACGGGTTTAT
>CAIRMK010000537.1 GCA_903879645.1 uncultured Bacteroidota bacterium | reverse complement strand
TATTAGGATTTTTTTATTGATTTGTTCTCCAATATCTGGTTTCCCTTTTAATGTTACTAAATCTTCAAAAGTTGCTCCTTGAGGAATTTCTATTAAGCTGTTGGTTTTGTTTGCATATTTATCAGATACATATTTCACAAAAAGCATTGTCAATACATAATCTTTGTATTGGGAAGCATCCATTCCGCCTTTAGATCTTAACTGGTTGCAACTTTCCCAAAGAGAGCTGTATAATTCTGATTTTTTGATTGCCATTTATTAGGTATTGTAATTTTTATTGTTTGTGTAAATTATGTTTTCTTAATCCTTTATTATTAGCTAATTACATATTTATAAAACTGTATTTGAATTGTGTCTACAGTGTAGGCACAATTCAAAAGGCACAATAAAAGGGATTGTTATTGAGAGTTATTTTACTCGCACTTTGAAAACGTTTACAATAGTACGAAAAAGCAACGGAATGTAAAAGAGTGAAAATAAATTTAGGGTAGGATTGGTACCTTTTTTTTGAATAAAATAAAAATAGTTTTTTGAGTATAAAAAAAACAGATTTATAGGGAATATTGGGTGCAAACTATACCAGCTACTTTATTAAAATACTTTGAAATGGTCTGATGTTGCCCGATTTTTGTAGAAAAAATAAAATAAAAAATGTTTGTGCTGAAAAAAACATACCAATCTTACCCTGTGAAAATAAAGTTATTTGAAGTAATAGAATGAGCCAAAAGCAAAAAAAGTGGAAACGGTACGTTTCCACTTTTGAACTCTGTTTTATGAGCTGCTTTTAGAGGTTATAATTTTCGTTTAATCATCTGCTATTTTGTTTCTATTATCGACTTCTTCCCAACTGTTTTCATTTAAAGCATATACAAATATTCCGTTCTTTTTAAGTTTTAGGAAATTGTGTTTTTTTAATGCTCTACCAAGTTTGTTAATTGTGCTGTCGGTAATATTAATTTTTGCCTTTTCAGCTAATTTTGAAGCTATTTGTGAAGTGTTGAGAAATGCGTTAGCATTTTCTCTTTCACAAGGCTCAAACCAAGTTAAAAGCAATTCTTCCTCTGGGCTTCTTAGTTGGTATTGTTCGTTATTTTCGGTGATATTTTTGATTTCTTCCTGGTCAAACCAATGTCTAAAACCACTTTTAAATAGAAACAAAGCTTGTGAAAATGCCATATTAATATCAACATTATGCTGGTATTGTATGCCTTCTAACTCGAAACAAAGAAACCTTCTGCTACCTGTACTATCGTTTAAGAACTGCGCTGTATTGACACTTCCGGCAAATGATGCCCGTCTGGGCATTGTTTCGTTGTTGTGACCATAAGCTTTTCTCATTCTGATTTGGGTTTTTGTAATGATTTCTTTGAGTGATCCAATTTCAGAACGGTTTAAGTTTTCGAGTTCGTCCAAATTAATTAACATACATTCAGCTAGTTGAACTAAAGTATCTTTATTGTTTGGGTTTATGGTTCCAGAAAATAAATATTCTTTCAATTGTTTGGGAACTAGCTTTTCAACCCAAGTTG
>CAIRMK010000536.1 GCA_903879645.1 uncultured Bacteroidota bacterium | reverse complement strand
TTTAACTCATCATTCAACGATTTAAAATCAGTTTGAGATAATGTGAATTTTTGAGATAAATCATACATCAAACCCTCAATATTGTCACTTAAAATTCCAACTTCATAGCTATTGGTTCTGAATTGTTTTTTTACATCCGTTAATTTTCCTTCAATTAATTTATTTGATTTGTGAATTAAGGCAATATAATCACACATTTCTTCTACGCTTTCCATTCTGTGTGTAGAGAAAATAACAGACGTTCCTTGACGATTCAACTCGATTATTTCGTCTTTAATCAAATTGGCATTTACAGGATCAAATCCAGAAAATGGTTCATCTAAAATTAATAATTTAGGTTTGTGCAAAACTGTCACCACAAATTGGATCTTTTGAGCCATCCCTTTTGAAAGTTCTTGAATTTTTTTATTCCACCAACCTTGAATTTCTAATCTATCAAACCAGTAATCCAATTGAGTTTTAGCATCATGTTTAGACAATCCTTTCAGCTGGGCCAAGTACAAACATTGTTCTCCAACTTTCATTGTTTTATATAACCCTCTTTCTTCAGGCATATAACCGATAAATGCAACATGCTCTGGCTTTAACGGTTCACCATCAAGAATAATTTCACCACTATCGGGCATAGTTATTTGATTGATGATTCTAATTAATGATGTTTTTCCGGCACCATTTGGACCTAGTAATCCATAAATACTGCCGTGAGGAACTGAAAGAGAAACTTCGTTAAGCGCAGTGTAATTACCATATTGCTTTACGACATTGTTTACTTCGAGTATATTGCTCATACTAAATTTTAATTTGTGTAAAAATAACTATTTCGAGTAAAAATAGTGTTAAATAAAACAAAAAAACCCACCCTTATTTTGACACAAGGATGGGAAAAATTGCTATGAAAAAGTAATTACTTGTAAAAAAGTAATATTCAAATGTAGAAATAAATTTACAATTAAGAAAACATATCTTTAACTTTTTCAAAAAAAGATTTATCCGTCTTTTCTGGATGTGGAATAAAGTTTTCATCCATTAATGAAGTTTCAAAGAATTGACGTTGGTCTTTTGTTAATGTTTTTGGAGTCCAAACATTTACATGAACTAATAAGTCGCCACTACCGTAACTATTTAAACTCGGAATTCCCTTACCTTTAAGCCTTAAGATCTTACCCGATTGAATTCCCTCTTCCAATTTGATTCTTACTTTTCCATTAACCGCTTCAATTTCTTTTGAAACTCCTAAAGCTGCTTCTGGATAACTTATATATAAATCGTAATGAAGATTTTCTCCTTCACGTTTTAAAAATTCATGCTCTTGTTCCTCAATAGCTACAATTAAATCACCTGGAATACCATTTCCAGGAGCATCATTACCTTTACTTGAAACTTTTAATTGCATTCCGTCAACTACACCAGCGGGAATTTTAATAGAAACTGTTTCGTCTTCCATTATCATTCCATGAGCATCTGCATTACTGGGTTTACTTTCAATAGTTTGACCTGAGCCACCACAAACATGACAAGTCGTTGCTGTTTGCATTCTACCAAGAATGGTATTGGTAACTCTTAAAACCTGACCTTGTCCATTACAAGTCGAACAGGTTTTATATTTAACGCCCGCTGCTTGTATTTTACGTTTAACTTTTACTTTTTTCTCAACCCCATTAACAATTTCTTCTAAGGTCAATTTTACTTTAATACGTAAATTACTTCCTTTTGCTCGACGTTGTCCTCCGGAATTTCCGCCAAATCCACCAAATCCACCACCACCAAAAATATCTCCAAACTGGCTGAAAATATCTTCCATATTCATGTGACTACCACCAAATCCACCGCCACCATTAGCTCCATCAAACGCTTGATGCCCATATTGGTCATATTTAGCTTTCTTTTGTGGATCACTTAAAACTTCATACGCTTCGGCAGCTTTTTTAAAATTTTCTTCAGCTTCTGCGTTTCCTGGGTTTTTGTCTGGGTGAAATTCAATTGCTTTTTTGCGGTAGGCTTTTTTAATCTCAGCTTCGCTTGCAGATTTTGAAATCCCTAATATTTCGTAAAAATCTTTTTTCATTATTTATATATTATATTTAGAGAAAAGGAAACACCTTGTCTCTGCGAATAATTATTGTCCGATTACAACTTTTGGAAAACGAATTATTTTATCTCCTAGTTTGTATCCTTTTTCTAGAACATCAACTATTTTTCCTTTTAATTTATCGTTTGGTGCAGGAATTTGAGTAATTGCTTCAGCATAATCTGCATTGAAAGCATCTCCAGCACGAACTTCAACTTCTTCTAATCCTTTAGAAATCAATGTTGATTTTAACTTTTCATGAATTAATTCAACACCTTTTAACAAAAGTTGATCTTCTGATTTAGAAATCTCTACAATAGCTCTATCAAAATCATCAAGAACAGGTAAGATGGCTTGAAGTACTTCTTGATTAGCAGTTTTAAACAACTCAATTCTTTCTTTAGAAGTTCTTCTTTTATAATTTTCAAATTCAGCAAAAAGACGTAAAAATTTATCTTTTTCATTGGTTAATTCTTCTTCCAATTTTTGCTCAATAGTTAATTCTTCAGCACTATCAACTCCCATTGGAGCAACATCTGGTTGGTTTTCATCTAATTGATTTACAATCTCATTTTCATTCTCAAGAATTTCTTTATCAGTATTTTCAGTACTCATTTTGCTTATATTTTTAAATATATTTTTGATATTCATTTTTTGCTTTTGGATTGCAAAAGTACTGCCATTTCTTTTAAAATGTCAAATTGTCACTTATTTTTAATGCAATTTTTTAAAAAAAATTAAAGTAAGCCAAAGACTTTATTAATTCCTAATAGAAAATTAAATACTCAATTTTAAAAAATGAAAAAAAAACAAATT
Organism: uncultured Bacteroidota bacterium; assembly: GCA_903879645.1. Classification (GTDB taxonomy): domain Bacteria; phylum Bacteroidota; class Bacteroidia; order Flavobacteriales; family Flavobacteriaceae; genus Flavobacterium. The sequence continues at coordinate 13,096 of CAIRMK010000536.1, read as the reverse complement.
AGGATTATCTTAAAAACTTTAATAAAATTTTAAGACTATTACGTTTTAGTTATGTCTATGTTTGAATAATAAAAGATTTACAATTAGTCGCAAGACGAAAAATATTATTAATTCAATATGAGAAAAGTTCCAGCGATAACTGGAACTTTTTTTATTTTATGATATTTTTCAACGCTTCATCTATTGTTGAATATTGAAACTTAAATCCAATTTCTGTAGCTCTTTTAGGGAGAATCTTTTTATTATTAAAAAGCAGAATACTCATTTCTCCTAAAGCTAATTTCATAACAAATTGAGGTATATTAGGCAGAAATAAAGGACGATTCAAATAACTTGCAATGGTTTTGATAAGGTTTTGATTGGAAACCGGATGTGGTGAAACGGCATTAATTATCCCTTGAATTTGATTTTGAATTACAAAATAATACAAGTTTGCAACATCATGCAAATGAATCCATGATTGCATTTGTTTTCCGGACCCAAACCCTGAACCAATATACATCTTAATAGGCTTTATCATTTCTAAAAGGGCTCCTCCTTTTTCAGAAAAAACAATTCCTGTTCGAAGTTTTGTTACTTTTAGATTTAATAAATTAAATTGATCAGCACTTTCCTCCCATTTTACAACAACCCTTCCAAGAAAAGAATCGTCGATTTCTGTTGAAGATTCATCATAAATAGTATTACTACTATCGGGATAAATGGCAGTTCCGGACGCAGAAATGAAATGTTTAACCTGATTTGGGTTTTTCTTTAACAAGCTATATAACAAATTGGCTGATAAAACTCTGCTCTCAATTAATTCTTCCTTATAAGATTTTGTCCATCGCTTTGAAATTGATGCCCCTGCTAAATGAACAATTACATCAACTCCTTCTATACAATTTTCGTCGATTTTGCCCTCCTGTGGATTCCAATAAAACCCGTAATAATTGGGCTCATTATGAATTTTTAAAGGTGATGTTGTTAAATAATGTATCGTGTGATTATTTTGTATTAACAATTCTACCAACTCTTGCCCAATCAATCCAGTCGCACCAGTAATTAGAACTTTCATATTTTTTTTATTCAAATTTATAATGAAATAGCACTAAATAAGAGTTAATTGTAAATGGTTTAACTTTTGTTGAAGTCTTTACAATAAAAAATCTCAACTTTCATTGAGATTTCAATATAACATAACAAAAGAAACTATATTAATTACCTGAAACACTCCCACCAGAAGTTTCTTCTTTAGAAATTGTTTTAGGGTTACTATCATAAATAATTGATGCACCACTAGACGCTTTCCCATTTAAATTAATTAAAGGATGAACATCTGTAGTACTTCCACTTGTTGCTTGTGCAATTACCTCATTAGCCAAAAGACCAGAAGCATCAATGGTGCTTCCACTTGAAGATTCAGAAGTCAATTTTAAAGATTTTCCAGACAAATTAATCGTGCTGCCACTAGTTGATTCAGTAGCAATAGTATTATACTCAACTACAACTTCAATTTCACTACCGCTGCTTGATTTCACATTAATAGCTGAACCTTTTAAAGCACCCTTACCTTTAATATTTGAACCACTTGACGATTCTAAACCTTCTAAAACAGGTAATTTAACATGAACAATCTCTGAATCTGCACTATATATATTTTTATCAGAAGATATCAATAAAATACCATTTTCAACTTTGGTCGTAATATGACTCAATAAATTTTGGTCAGCTTCAACTTCAACAAAAATAAAGTTGGACTGTTCAACAATAACTTGGATTCCACGACTAACAGAAATTTTAGTGAACTTTTCAGTGATGGAACGCTTTTCAGTTTGAACATTTCCATTTCCTTTAATACCATTAAAGATAGTATTACCACAAGATGCAAATAATAATGCAACAATTGCTACAAGAATTAGTTTTGTACAAAGAACAATAAATTTTACCATGTTTATTTAGTTTTAACAATTATACCATCTTTATTTATAATCAATTTTCCATTTTTTTCTTTCCCTGTGGTTGTTTGAATAACTTCTTTGCCATTGATTTTAACTGAAACTGTTTTGATTGAGTCATTTTCATTAACAACATTAACATCTTCGGTCTTTACATCGCCATCGATATCGTTGTGCTCATTTTCATTCGAAGGACAATTTAAACATTTAACTTTAGTTTCTCCTACTTTATAAATATAATTTCCTGAACTATAGTGCATATTAAAATAGTCATCATCTGAATGATCATATTCTTCTACACTGGTATCTGTTTTAAATAAAGTCCCATTAGGCAGGTATAAAAATAATTCCACTTTTTGATTTCTGAATTTAGTAGCAACTTCACTTATTAAATAATTGTCTAAAATCAATTTATTTCCTACAATTTTATAACTATATTTTATTTTTTCGGCTCGTTTTTTAGCTTCATCTGCTGATTTTCCGACGGCAAGCTTTTCAATTTGTAGATAAGGTAATTTTTCATTGGTATGCAATACTTTTAAATATACTTTATTAGAATAAATTACCTCACGATTCTTCTCATCTTGGGTTAATCTATATTCAGTATGACTATTTACATCCTTATCATAATAATCGTTATTTATAAAACTTACTTGAAGCGTATCTGCTAGCATAATATTTATTACTTCTTTTTTAACGTCTTTTGCTTCAGATGAAATTTGTGTCAACTCGTTTATTCCCAATGAAATTAATATCCCAACAGCAATTATCCAAATGGCTAACAATGTATATTTTGCAATATTTCCTATTGATTTTAAATTGGTGACTAATAATTTTAATCCTAAAATAAGTAGAAAGAAAAAAGGAATTCCAAAAGAAAACAAGAACAAAATTCCTTGAATCCAAAGCGGTGTTTCTAATCCTAATGGAGTTCTAAAATGATTAATTAAAGTATTCTGAGGCAGAGAAGATGAAAATAAAGCAACTATTGAAGTAATACAAATTCCGAAAAGAGAAACCGATGAAATAACAACAATAATCGCTCCAATAACTTTAGCAAACGCTCCAAAAATAGATGCAAAAACATCTCCTAACCTATTTCCAACCGATTCAGCCCCATGTTTTACTTTGTTTCCTAATTCATCATAATTTACACTTTTTATTTTATCAGAAACATTATCAAACTCTTCACGAACTTTCTTTTCAATATTTGAAATTGTAACTGGTTCGCCTCTCATTTCCAATTTTTCAGAAGTTGTTATTGCTTCTGGAGTGGCAATCCAAAGAATCAAATAAACCACAACTCCAAATCCAAATCCTGCAAAAGCTGTCGCTAAAAATGCGATTTTAATCCAAGTAGAATCGATTCCAAAATAATAGCCTAAACCTGTACAAACTCCAGCAATTGATCCACGTTCTTTATCACGATATAATTTTTTTAGTCTTTGCTTCGCACTAAAACTTGTTGATACTGTCTCAGGAGTATCATCGTCTATTCGATAATCCTCAGGTTGCCCCATAACCACAACCACTTCTTCAACATCTCTAGTGTTAATCACATGTTTATCACTTTTTTGTCTTTCAGTAAAAAGTTCTGCAACACGCATTTCAATGTCTTTCATAATTTCATCTTTACCGGAAGAATTAGAAAGAGATCTTTTTATGGCATCAAAATATTTTGATAATTTTTGGTATGCATCTTCATCTATATGAAAAAATAAACCACCTATATTAATATTTACTGTTTTGTTCATGATTATTATTTTTGATTGGTTATAATATTAACAGCATCAGACAATTCAGTCCACGTACTATTTAATTCGTTTAAAAATGTTTTTCCTAGCTCAGTCAACTCGTAATATTTTCTAGGTGGACCTGAAGTAGATTCTTCCCAACGATAATTTAATAAACCGTCATTTTTTAGTCTTGTCAATAGTGGATAAACGGTCCCTTCTACTACAAGCAATTTTGCGCTTTTAAGGGTATCTAATATTTCAGATGTATAAGCCTCTTTTTCTTTTAAAACCGATAAGATGCAAAACTCCAAAACACCTTTTCGCATTTGTGCTTTTGTGTTTTCAATGTTCATAATTTGATTTTTTTACATGTCCTTTTTCAGGATGGATTAAACTGCTCATTTTTTGATTGATTTTGATGATTAAAACTCAAACTAATAATACTATAGATAGCTTATTAATTTCTTATACAAAGATACAACCAAAAAACAGTATCATGTATTACAAAGTACTAATATTTAACATAGAATTAACAAAAAAAACGCCTGTATATAAAATACTAGGCGACTTTAAACTAATAAAATTTTAAGTTAACTATTTTCCGTCTTTATCTACTACAATCTTTTTATTGCGATTGGCAAGTTCCCAAGCAATAGCAAATCCAAGTTGAGCCCTTTTAGCAAGTGCATCAAATTCAATTTTCTCAACTTTATCAGTTGGTTTATGGTAATCTGAATGAGTTCCGTTAAATAAAAAAACAACAGGAATACCTAATTTAGCAAAATTGTAATGATCAGATCGGTAATAAAAACGGTTGGGGTCTTTTCTATCATTGTATTTATAATCTATTTTCATATTAGTAAATTTCTTATTTTCAGATTCACATATATTGTATAAATCGGATGATAGGTAATCAGAACCAATTAAATAGATATAATTATTACTGTCTTTATGAGCTTCATCTCTACGACCAATCATGTCAATATTAACATCTGCAACGGTTTTACTTACAGGAAATAAAGGATGTTGAGAGTAATAATCAGAACCATACAAACCATGCTCTTCACCTGTCATATGAAGAATCAAGATCGAACGCTTGGGCCCATGCCCTTCGTTTTTAGCTTTTTGAAATGCTTGTGCAATCTCTAATAAAGCTACTGTTCCCGAACCGTCATCATCTGCTCCGTTATATATCACACCTTTTTTTATACCCACATGATCGTAATGAGCTGAAACCACAACTATCTCTTCAGGTTTTTCAGTACCTTCAATAAATGCCCAGATATTTTCTGAATCAGGTAAATTTTCGCCAGAATCTTTGTTCATAAAAGCAGCTGGTACGTTTTGATAATAACTAGTAGCGCCTTTAGGGAAAGGAATACCCGCTTTTTTATATTGTTCAATTAAATACAATCCTGCCTTTTTCTGACCTTTACTTCCTGTATCTCTACCCTCCATCTCATCTGAAGCCACAATAGTTAAATGAGCTTTTAACTCTGGTGCTGTAATGGAATTAATTAAAGTGACCTCGTCAAAAGGAGTTTTATTAGCATTAGTTGTTTTGCTTCCGGAACAAGAAATTAATAATAAGGAAAGTAACCCAAAACTGATTATTTTTTTCATAGTTAATGAATTGAAATTAATGTATATACAAAGAATATAATAAGAAAAATGATTATAAAAAACATATTAATAAAAAATAAAGAAAGGCTTTTTATAAAAGAAATAACTCTTGTTTCACCATAAAAACGATGGTGTGCAGGAAAGAAGTAATACACCATCCAACTGAAACCTACAAATTTAATCACGGATTGAATAGATTCCATTATTGGATAATCTCCTAGACACAAAAATAGTTTTTTAGACAAAAATAAAAGTAAGATAATAATAAGCAAAAACGAAAAATAATGCAATGTAAAGATCCCATGGTCAAAATAATACCACCTTTTCTTGTTGTGAAACAACCACAAGAAGAAAGCAAAGAGTGGCATATAGATCAATAATACTTTGGGCAAGTTGTGTATTGCCGATTCTTTGGCTTTTTCAATAATTTGTTCTTTGGTATTGTGGTGAAAAACTGTAAATGCTTTTTTATTTATCCAATACACAAAATCACTGATTTCATTAGAGTGAATAGCTCTAATAGAATCCATTTGTTTGACAGAATGGTATCCGAACGCAACAAAATCTTTACCTATAGTTTCTTTATTTTTGGATTCCTTTATATATTTCCGAAGTGAATCTGATTCTTTTTGAGATAAAATCCCTTTTTCTTTGAGCGCAATTATTTTTAATTCTTCTGCACTTAATTTTTTGTTATTGTCTTTCTTATGAATTTCTTTTTTGACCTTTCCATTGTTTATTTTTACAAAATCATCTTCTCCATTTGGAAAAATAGTAATCAAAAAAAACGTTATAAAACTGATAAATATATACAATCTAACAGGCGCTAAATAAGACATCCTCTTTCCGGAAAGATATTCTTTAGTCAGCGATGATGGCTTTAAAATAAGATTCTTAATGGTTTTCCAAAAAGCATTTTCATAATGAGTCAAGTCTTCAAAAAAATGAAGAAATAAATGATGGAATGTTTTTCTAGTTTCGATATTCTCTTGTCCACAATTTGGGCAAAATCGTTCAGCCACAACATAATTGCAGTTCAAACAGGTTTTGTCTTTACGTAAGGGATTTTTATGCGCCATAATGAGTAATACTAAAGTTTGTAAATCTATTAAAAAAATTTATTACTACTTTTGTTTGATTACATTAGTTATCAAAATTAAAATAAGTTACAAAATAGTTCCCATCTATGCAATCAAAAGCAACTACCCCAGAACAATATCTTGCCGAATTACCAGAAGAGCGTCGTGTTGTAATGGAAAAACTTCGTAAAGTAACACTTGAAAACCTTCCTAAAGGATTTAAAGAGGTCATGGCTTATGGAATGTTGGGCTATGTTGTTCCTCATGAGCTTTATCCAAAAGGATATCATTGTGATCCAAAGTTACCATTAGGTTTTTTTAATATTGCGTCTCAAAAAAATTCCATCAATATGTATCATATGGTTATTTATGGAAATAAAGAAATACACGATTGGTTTGTTTCAGAATACCCGAAACATTGCAATTCAAAATTAGATATGGGAAAAAGTTGTGTTCGATTTAAAAAACTAGACGATATTCCTTATAACTTAATTGGCGAATTACTATCCAAAATTACCGTAGAACAATGGATTGAAATGTATAAAAAAATGCTAAAAAGATAATCATGCTAGAAATCGTAAAAGCAAACTATAGTTCAATTTTCGAAGAAAAACTAATAGAAAAAATAGCACTAATAGCAAAACTATATGAATTTAAAGAAGGTGACATTCTCATCGATTTTGACGAATATATTAAGACAATGCCGCTGCTATTAAAAGGAGCCATCAAAATATTAAGAGAAGATTTTGATGAAGGAGAATTGTTGCTTTATTTTATTGAAAAAGGAGACACTTGCGCCATGACAATGGCATGTTGTCTCGGAGCTACCAAAAGTGAAATCAGAGCTGTTGCAGAAACTGATGTAGAACTAATTATGATTCCCGTAAACAAAATGGAAGAATGGATGGGCAAATATAAAAGTTGGAGAAACTTTGTGTTTTCAAGCTATAACAATCGCCTAAAAGAAATGCTTACTGCTATTGACAATTTAGCCTTTATGAAAATGGAAGAACGATTATTAAACTATCTCATAGAAAAATCAAAAATTAATAAAACCAAACACATCCAAAATACACATCAAGAAATTGCTAACGATTTACATACTTCAAGAGTAGTAATTTCAAGATTATTAAAAGCATTCGAAAATAATGGGAAAATTAATTTACATCGTGCCTCAATTGAATTATTATCCTAAAGTAACAAACGTTACCAACTGAAACGATTAAAAATAACACTTTTGCATACCAAAAACTGAAATGGATAGTACACACATCATAGGATATAGTTTAGCTGTAATCGTAGGAATAACTTTAGGCCTGATTGGAAGTGGTGGATCCATATTATCGGTTCCTATCTTGGTCTATATTATGGGAGTAGAACCTATATTAGCGACAGCTTATTCCTTATTCATAGTGGGAACAACAGCATTATTTGGTGGTATTCAAAAAGCAAAACAAAAGCTTGTCGACTTCAAAAAAGTAATTTTATTTGGATTTCCAACACTTATTGCAGTCTTTGTTACTAGAAAAATTATTGTACCCAGCATTCCAGAAATAGTCTTTTCTTCACCTCTTTTTACTTTAAAAAAGTCCGTTTTGATAATGATTATTTTTGCCTTTGTAATGATAATAGCTTCGATACGAATGATAAAACCATTAAAAGAAAAAATCACTTCTAACGATAAAACAAACTACACTAGCATTCTAATTCAAGGATTACTAATAGGCTTAGTAGCTGGTTTTGTAGGAGCGGGTGGCGGATTTCTAATTATTCCTGCTTTACTTTTTTTGACAAAAACGCCTATGAAAGTAGCCGTTGGAACATCACTCTTTATAATAGCTGCACAATCATTAATTGGATTTATTGGCGACCTTAGCTTAAATCAAGTCATCGATTGGAAATTGATTTTAACTTTTACTTCCTGCGCTGTTATCGGTATTTTTATAGGAAGTTATCTTTCAAAAAAAATTGAGGGCGAAAAACTTAAAACTGGTTTTGGTTGGTTTGTTTTAATAATGGGAATTTACATTATCTTAAAAGAATTATTCTTCAAATAACTATCTGATAATTATCATATTTTATTTTGTGAACTACCGCTAAGTTTGTAAAAATTATTTTACAGAATGACGTTAGAACAAATCTATACTGGTTGTATTTCAGAAGCTGCCTATTATATAACCTCCAATGGTGAAGCAGCCATTGTTGATCCACTTCGCGAATCCCAACCCTATCTCGATCGCTTAAAAAGAGATGGTGTGACACTAAAATATATTTTTGAAACACATTTTCATGCCGATTTTGTTTCTGGCCATATTGATTTAGCGCAAAAAACAGGTGCTACAATTGTATATGGACCCACTGAAATGGAAACAGGTTTCGATAAGTATGTGGGCACAGATAGTGAAATTTTTACTGTGGGTGGAATAAAAATAAAATTAATACATACACCCGGACATACCATGGAAAGTTCTTGTTTTCTATTGACGGATGAAGATAACAATGAACACGGATTAATTTCTGGAGACACTTTATTCATTGGTGATGTTGGCCGTCCTGACTTAGCACAACATGTCATTGCTGATTTAACACAAGATAAATTGGCGCGTCATTTATATAATTCATTACGCACCAAAATAATGCCACTTTCGGATGATTTAATTATATATCCAAATCATGGTGCTGGGAGTGCTTGTGGAAAAAAAATGAGCAAAGAAAATACCGACACACTGGGCAATCAAAAGAAAACTAATTATGCTTTAAATCCTAATCTATCAGAGAAACAGTTTGTAAAAGCAATACTTACGGGTTTAACTACACCTCCTCAATACTTTCCTAAAAATGTACTAATGAATATTCAGGGATATGATAGTCTAGATACCGTTTTACATAGAGGTCACGTGCCTTTTAGTCCTGATGAATTTGAAAATAGGGCTAATGAAACAGGTGCCTTAATTTTGGATACTCGTAAAGCCGATGATTTTGCAAATGGATTTATCCCAAACAGCATCAATATTGGATTGGATAGTAATTTTGCATCATGGGTTGGCGAAATGATTCCCGATATAAAACAAAAAATACTTATTGTTGATGAAGATAATTCTAAAATTGACGAAGCTATAATCCGTTTGTCAAGAGTTGGATATGATCATGCTATTGGATACTTAGAAGGAGGATTTAAAAAATGGAAATATTCCGATAAAACTTTTGATAGAGCCCATCGAATTACTCCTGAACAATTAGAAAACTATTATAGTGAAGATAAACAACTTATTCTTATTGATGTTAGAAAAAAAAGTGAGTATGAATCAGAACACATTATTAATTCTATAAATGTCCCACTAAATGAAATACATAATTATCTAATTGAATTTCCCAAAGAACTTTCCTTTGTTGTAATTTGTCTAGGTGGTTACAGAAGCATGATTGCCTCATCAATACTAAAACAAAATGGCTTTGAAAATTTTGTCGACGTAATTGGTGGTTTCAATGCCATAAAAAATACAAACATTCCAATAACGGAATATGTTTGCCCTTCTACATTATTGTAAAGTAGTGTATTCATGTTTATTTTGGAGGAAGCAGCAGAAATGCTGCTTTCTTATTTTGAAGTCATTTAAATTTGTCACAAAAGTTACTTATCATTTAATTAAAACTGATTATTTTTACAAAAATAAAAATTCATAATTATGATAATTGAGCAACTTTATACAGGATGTTTAGCACAAGGAGCTTATTATATTGAAAGTAATGGCGAAGTGGCAATTATAGATCCCTTACGAGAAGTGCAAACTTATATTGATAAAGCAAATGATGCTAATGCCAAAATAAAATATATTTTCGAAACTCATTTTCATGCCGACTTTGTTAGCGGACACGTTACTTTAGCAGAAAAAACGGGAGCACCTATTGTTTTTGGTCCGAATGCAAATCCAAGTTTCAAAGCTCATGTTGCGTCAGATAATGAAGTGTTTCATCTTGGTGAAATTACAATTACTTGCCTTCATACACCTGGACACACTATGGAAAGTTCCTGTTATCTTCTAAAAGATAAAAATGGAAAAGAGTACGCATTATTTAGTGGAGATACTCTTTTCTTAGGTGATGTTGGTCGTCCTGATTTAGCCCAAAAAGCAGCCGATATGACTCAAGAACAATTAGCAGGAATTCTTTTCGACAGTTTGAGAACAAAAGTAATGACACTTGCCGATGATGTAATTGTTTACCCTGCTCATGGTGCTGGAAGCGCCTGTGGAAAAAATTTAAGTAAAGAAACTATAGGAAGTATTGGCGACCAAAAAGCTACCAATTATGCGCTTCGTGCTGATATGACCAAAGATGAATTTGTCAAAGAAGTTACCGATGGATTACTACCCCCTCCTGCCTACTTTCCAATGAATGTAAAACTGAATAAAGAAGGTTATGGCAGTGTCGAAGATATTATTAAAGAAGCAAAAGCTTATGATGCCAAGACTTTTGAATTGATTGCCAATGAAACAGATGCTTTAATTTTAGACGTTAGAAAAGAAGAAGGTTTTGCATCAAGTCACATTCCAAAGTCAATTTTCATTGGAATTCATGGACAATTTGCACCTTGGGTGGGTGCCTTAATTTTAGACATAAAACAACCTATTCTTTTAGTGACTCCAGAAGGAAAAGAAGAAGAAACTATAAAAAGATTAGCCCGTGTAGGCTATGACAATACATTAGGATATCTTAAAGGTGGATTTGATTCATGGAAAAATGCAGGTTTAGAATACGACACGATAACCTCTATTTCGGCGAATGATTTAGAAGAAAAAATAAAAGAAAATGTTCTCATATTTGATGTGCGAAAACCAGGCGAATATACAGCAGAACATATTCTTGATGTTCCTTCTACCCCACTAGATTTCATAAACGACCATATATCAGAATTTCCAAAAGAAGAAAATTTCTATCTACACTGTGCTGGTGGATATCGTTCAATGATTGCCGCTTCAATACTAAAAGCCCGTGGATATCATAATGCAATTGATGTAAAAGGAGGTTTTGTAGCCATTAAAAAAACTGGAATCAAAACAACTAGCTATGTGTGTCCCTCAACTTTAAAATAATGAAACAAGTGTTATTTACTAATTGGCACTTCATGCGATTTTTAAGAGTAGCCTTAGCCCTATTTTTATTTTTTAATGCCTTTGAAACTCATGAATGGTTCTTCATTGCCTTTGGATTATTCTTTTTGTTTCAAGCACTTTTTAATCTAGGATGTAATAACAATAGATGCGGTATTAATTTTCATTCAAAAAAAGATGTCTAAAAAAGAAATACTCATTACAGCTATTGGTACTATGATCGGTGCTATCTCTGGTTACTTATATTATCGTTTTGTAGGATGTTCAAGCGGAACATGCAGAATAACTTCCAAGCCATTAAATTGCACGTTATACTTTGCTTTAATTGGCGGATTACTTTTCAATATGCTTGTTAAAGGGAATAACACAAAAAAATGAAGTCGTTTAAACTTCAATAAAACAATTATAATAAACTTAGTACTTCACTATAAATATTTTTATATATTTGAATCATCAACAAGTAATTAATAATTAAAAACAATAAAAAATGAAAAAAGTAATTTCAATGATGGCTATTGTAGCTTTCTTATTTGCAGCTAATGTAAATGCTCAAGAAACTCAAAAGAAAGAAGGAGAAAAAAAAGAATGTTGTAAAGGAAAAAAATCGTGCTCAAAAGACAAAAAGTCTTGCGATAAAGACAAAAAAATGGATGAAAAAAAATAATAAATTAGAACTAATTTATTTCAAAAGTGCTTGAGAAATCAGGCACTTTTTTTTTCTACCAAAGCCCCCTAAATTTAAAACCTATCGCTTATAAACAATCTTCCCTTTTAATTTTATTTATAGCGTGCCCCTTCGGGTCGGGCTGTGCGTTCTATCTTTTCTTTTTTTAAAGAAAAAAAAGAAAAGGATGCCACTTCCATCCCTCACGCAGCCCTCTTATAAATTCAAAATTCAATTTCAAAAGGGAGTGTTCAATAAACAAAATCTCCTCCAAACCTATCACGCATAGTCTCCCTCTAATTTGGAGAGCTTGCCCCGAATTTTTCGGGAAGTGCCCGTAGCGTAAGGTGTTTATACACAGTACAGAAGGCCATTAACACGACCCATTTGCTAATTAGCAGTGTCCTTTTCAAAATAAAAAAAGTCCAAATACCTATTTCAAACTACTTTTTGAAAAAACCTAGCATCCATTTCAACATTTACAGAGTCCATTTGAATATTTCATGGTCCATTCTCTAATTAACAAGGTACATTTCAAAATAAACAAAATCCAAAGGAATATTTCAAAGTCTTTTTCAAAAAAAACAGAGTCCATTTCACCATTTACATGGTCCATTTGAATATTTCACGGTCCATTTCTAAATAAACACAGTCCATTTGTATATTTCATGGTCCATTTGCATATTTCAGAGTCCAAGCCAATATTTACGCGGTTTCCTAAAAACGAATGGCGTACAAAATCTGACACATGGCATCAGCCAACTGATATAACGAAGTGGAATAAAACTTAAACCCAAAAACCTATGTTCACTATCCCAAGCGAAGCGCCTTTGTGTCTTACTAAACAAAAACTTTGTGCACTTTGCAATTTCACTTTATTCCACGATTCTTATCGGGATTGCGTTTAAAACCTCTGTGTGACTTTGTGCTGAACTCTGTGTAACTC
>CAIRMK010000535.1 GCA_903879645.1 uncultured Bacteroidota bacterium | reverse complement strand
AACATTCAATAAAAGATTAATGGTAACATTTGCCATCTTGATAGTAGCATATCGCATCGGTCTTTTCTCGGCTCTCAACTTTGAAAAAGGAATAATTGCCAAAGCATCGAGAGTCAGTATAAAAATGGTATAGGTGATGTACTCCACACTTATATCCGACCAACTAGCCAATGTATTTCGGAACAATAATGATAACAATAAAAAAGCTAATGACGACCAAAACAATGAAATGGTAGTGGTTGATATAACATTTTTCTTGTTCTCCTCTGTGTTATAAAATCGGAAAAATGCAGTTTCCATACCATAAGACAACACCACATTAAAAAAAACCAAGTAAGCAAAAATTACAGACACCTCACCCATCTTGCCTTTATCTGGCAAATACACCACAAACAACGGGTTGAGAATAAAGCTAATTATTCTCGGGAAAACCGTTGCTAGCCCATAGATAAGTGTTTGTTTGAAAAGGTTTTTATATAAACTCAAGGTGGATTTTTATTTAATGCGAAACAAAAATAGGTATTATATTGATGTAATAAAAAAAGAGCCAACAAATGTTGACTCTTCCTTATTTTATTTTGAATTAAATTATCCTTTCAACGCCTCTGCTCCACCAACAATCTCAAGGATTTCATTAGTAATAGCCGCTTGACGTGCTTTATTGTAAGTCAATTTCAATTGATCTCTTAATTCGGTTGCGTTATCAGTTGCTTTATGCATCGCGGTCATACGAGCACCGTGTTCTGAGGCAAATGAATCTCTAATCGCTTTATACAACTGTGTTTTCAATGATTTTGGAATCAATGTCAATACAATTTCTTCTTTAGATGGCTCAAAAATATAATCCCCAGTTGAAACTGGTTTGTCAGATTTAACAGGAGCTAATGGCAAAAATTGTTCGGATTGAACGATTTGCGTAGCTGCATTTTTAAACTGATTGTAAACAATTTCTATTTTATCATATTCACCTGAAGTAAATTTATCGGTTAATATTTGAGCAATTTCTGCAACATTATCAAACGTTAAATCATCAAATACTTCACTTTTATTGCCAACAATTGTATTGGTTTTTCCTAAAGCGTCATTCCCTTTTTTACCAATTGCAAAAACATCAACTTGTTTTCCAGAATAAGACTCTGCAATAGTTTTAGCCTGCTTAATAACATTAGTATTAAAAGCCCCACACAATCCTCTGTTAGAAGTGATGGCAACAACTAAAACTTTGTTCACTTCACGTTGACTTGTAAAACTTCCTCCAATTTCACCATCTAGTGTTGAGCTTAAACTTTGTAATAATTCCGTTAGTTTTTCGGCATAAGGTCGCATAGCTGTGATTGCATCTTGTGCTTTCTTCAACTTTGCAGCAGAAACCATTTTCATCGCAGAAGTAATCTGCATCGTCGATGAAACGGAAGTAATTCTATTACGGATTTCCTTTAAGTTTGCCATGTTTATTTAGTAATTAGTAATCAGAGAATAGTAATTAGCTTTTCACTAATCACTATTCACTATTTACTTAAAATTAATTATATTTTGCTGAAATTTCTTTAGCTGCTTGTTCTAAAGCATCGGTAATAGTATCGTCTAATTTACCCGCTTTTAAAGCATCCAATATATTTCTGTTTTTATTGTTCAAGTATTCTAAGAAATCTTTTTCGAATTCTTTAACTTTAGCAACAGGAACATTTCTTAATAAGTTTTTAGAACCTGCATAAATAATTGCAACTTGGTCTTCCACTGTATAAGGAGAGTTCAAACCTTGTTTTAAGATTTCAACATTTCTTTTTCCTTTTTCAATTACATTCAAAGTTACAGCATCCAAATCAGATCCAAATTTTGCGAAAGCTTCTAACTCACGGAATTGTGCTTGGTCTAGTTTTAAAGTACCAGCTACTTTTTTCATGGATTTAATTTGTGCATTCCCTCCAACACGTGATACCGAGATACCAACGTTAATTGCAGGACGAACTCCAGAGTTAAACAAATCTCCATCAAGGAAAATCTGTCCGTCAGTAATCGAAATTACGTTAGTTGGGATATAAGCAGAAACGTCTCCCGCTTGCGTTTCAATAATTGGTAAAGCCGTTAATGATCCACCACCTTTAACGATACCTTTCAGAGTATCTGGCAAGTCATTCATGTTTTTAGCAATATCATCATCAGCAATCACTTTACAAGCTCTTTCTAATAAACGAGAGTGTAAGTAGAAAACGTCTCCTGGATATGCTTCACGACCTGGTGGTCTTCTCAATAAAAGAGATACCTCACGGTAAGCAACCGCTTGTTTAGACAAATCATCATAAACAATTAATGCAGGGCGACCTGAATCACGGAAATACTCTCCAATTGCAGCTCCAGCCATTGGTGCATAGACTTGCATTGGTGCTGGGTCAGAGGCATTTGCCGCTACAATTACTGTATACGCCATAGCTCCTCTTTCTTCTAGCATTTTTGCAATTCCAGCTACAGTCGAAGCTTTTTGTCCGATAGCAACATAGATACAAAATACTGGTTTTCCAGCATCATAAAATTCTTTTTGATTTAAAATAGTATCGATACAAACGGTTGATTTACCCGTTTGACGGTCACCAATAACCAACTCACGTTGTCCACGTCCTACAGGAATCATCGCATCTACTGCTTTAATACCCGTTTGTAATGGTTCTGTTACTGGTTGACGGAAGATAACTCCAGGAGCTTTTCTTTCCAACGGCATTTCATACAATTCACCACCAATTGGTCCTTTACCATCAATAGGCTCTCCAAGTGTGTTTACAACACGACCCACTATTTGCTCTCCAACTTTCAATGAAGCAATACGTTGTGTACGTTTTACAGTAGACCCTTCTCTGATTCCAGTAGATGGTCCTAAAAGTACTACCCCAACATTGTCTTCTTCTAAGTTCAATACGATAGCTTCCAATCCGTTGTCAAATTGTACTAACTCACCATATTGAGCATTTGATAAACCGTAAACACGAGCGATACCATCACCCACTTGAAGTACGGTTCCTACTTCTTCTAACGATGCACCTGATTCAAAACCAGATAATTGTTT
>CAIRMK010000534.1 GCA_903879645.1 uncultured Bacteroidota bacterium | reverse complement strand
TTCAGTTTGATTCTACATCAACAAATGATATTGAAATTACTGTTCACGATATAAGAGGTAGAAATATTTTTGAAAGAACTTACCCTAACACAGGAATGTTCTCTCAAAACTTGCAATTGGATACTGTTCAATCAGGAGTATATCTTGTAACAGTAAAAGATGGTGATAAAAAAGTAGTTAAGAAAATAGTTGTGGAATAGTACAACTAATTTATTAGAAGCATAAATAAGAAACCACCCTTAGGGTGGTTTCTTTATTTTCCGTTATAGGTGTTCATGGTTTCGTTTAGTCCAGCTAATGCAAATGATTTTATGATTTCAGAGGCTAATTCTAATCGCTCTGGAAGTTTTGTTTTTTCATCATCATTCCATTCGCCTAAAACATAGTCAACTTGCCTTCCTTTTTTAAACTCGTCACTTATTCCAAATCTAAATCTAGGATATTCTGTTGAGTTTAGCAATAATTGGATGTTTTTAAGGCCATTATGACCTCCGTCGCTCCCTTTTGTCTTAATTCGAATAGTTCCATAAGAAAGATTTAAATCGTCTGTAATAACCAAGATATTGTCTTTAGCTATATTTTCTTTATCCATCCAATATTTTACCGCTTTACCGCTAAGATTCATATAGGTGTTTGGTTTTAAAAGGATGATGGTACGGCCTTTTATTTTGTATTCTGCAACATCACCCAATTTGGCTGTTTGAAACGATATGCTTTCTTTTCTAGCAAAAAAATCTACTACTTTGAATCCAATATTGTGACGCGTATTTACATATTCAGCACCAATATTGCCCAAGCCAACAATAAGGAATTTCTTCATCGGGTCTATATTTTCTTTTTCTTTTGTACGGAATAATTTTGAAAACCAATTCATGTCGTAAAAATAGTTTAAAATTTAGAGAATAGAAAATAGAGAATAGATGATAGAGAATAGACTTAAATAAAAAAAGCATCAGTTTCCTGATGCTTTCTTTTTGTATTGAGAATAAAGAAATTATTTTTTCTTTTTTGCTCCACCTTTTTCTGCTTTTGCAGCTTCTTGAGCAGCTTTCATAGCAGCACGTGAAATCTTCACTTGACAAACTACTGTATTGTCTGGGTGCATTAATTTAAAATTGTTTGTAGCTAATTTAGTTACATACAATTTGTTACCCATTTGTAATTCAGAAATGTTAGCTTCCACAAAATCAGGAAGATTTTTAGGTAAAGCTTTCACTTTCAATCTTCTTTGGTTTAAGTTTAAAACTCCTCCTAAAAGTACCCCTGGTGATGTTCCGACTACATTTACAGGCACTTCCATAACGATTTCTTTGTCGTCACTTAATTGGAAGAAGTCAATGTGTAAAATAGCATCACTTACTGGGTGAAACTGAATGTCTTGTAAAATAGCATTGAAAGTTTTTCCACCCAAATCAATCACAACTGTGTGCGCATTTGGAGTGTAAACCAAACTTTTGAAAGCTTTTGTTTCTGCTTGAAAATGTACTGGTTGACTTCCTCCGTAAATTACGCAAGGAACCATTCCAGCATTACGTACCGCTTTGGTTGCTACCTTGCCCACGCTTTCTCTTTCTGATCCTTTAATCGAAATTGATTTCATTGTAAAAATATATAGTTAATAATTATAAAAATTCATTTCAATGTCAGTATTTATTTCAAAAATCAAATTCAAAATTTATACTGATTATAAGCTCTAAGTTTACATTAAAAACTTACCGCTTATAGAATTGTTGTGTTGCACCATGTGCATTACTTCTGCAAAAAGAGGCGCACAACTCACCACTTTTATCTTATTAGATTCTTTCTTTAAAGGAATAGAATCGGTAACAATTAATTCTAATAATTTAGAATTTTCTATTTTTTCGTACGCTTCTCCAGATAAAATAGCATGCGTGCAAATCGCTCTTACACTTAACGCTCCTTTTTCTATCATTAGATCAGCCGCTTTGGCCAATGTTCCTCCGGTGTCAATCATGTCATCAACTAAGATTACATTTCTGCCTTTTACCTCTCCAATTAATTCCATGGAATCAATTACATTGGCTACTTTTCGTTGTTTATAACAAATTACTACATCAGATTGTAAAAACTTAGAATAAGCGTAAGCTCTTTTTGAACCTCCCATATCGGGTGATGCGATAGTTAAATTGTCTAAATTTAAACTTTTCACATAAGGTAAAAAGATTGTTGAAGCAAACAAATGGTCCACTGGTTTTTCAAAAAAACCTTGAATCTGATCGGCATGTAAGTCCATTGTCATGATTCGTGTTGCCCCTGCTGTTTCTAGTAGTTTAGCTACTAGTTTTGCTCCGATTGGTACTCTTGGTTTGTCTTTTCTGTCTTGTCTTGCCCATCCAAAATAAGGAATTACAGGAGTTATGTGTCTGGCTGATGCTCTTTTAGCCGCATCAATCATTAATAAAAGCTCCATTAAATTGTCGGCACTAGGAAAAGTAGAACAAACAATAAAAACGCGTAATCCTCTGATTGATTCTTCAAACGAAGGTTGGAATTCACCATCACTATATTTTGAGAACGTAACTTTACCTAGCGGAACACCATAGTTTTTGGCTATTAGCTCTGCTAAATGAACACTTTGTGAACAAGCAAATATCTTCGCTTCAGGTTCTAAATGTGACATTATTTGTTGTTTTAATTCCGGTGCGTTTTTTACCAATTGGCTTAATTTGTTGTTTAAATCCCTCTGAATATAAACGCCTCGGATGTAGTTAGTTAGTTGTGTGTCGTGTTAACGAGGTGCAAATTTAGAAATAAAATTGGGTTCTGAAAGGATATTTTTAACTATTTTCTTGAAAATGTGATTAAAAATTATTTACATTTGCACCGTGTTAAAAGAAAAAGCATTCTTGTTTTTTCTATTGCGTTGAAATAATTGTTTTTATTTCTTCGTCTGCTAAGGCCCGGATGGCGGAATTGGTAGACGCGCTGGTCTCAAACACCTGTGGGAAACCGTGCCGGTTCGACTCCGGCTCCGGGTACTTTAACGGTCAAACTGTATTTTTTTACAGTTTGACCTTTTTTTATTCCTTCTAAACCCTTGCTACTTCTAGTCAAAACGTTAATTACTTCATTCACATTAGTGGTTCGACAACCGTGATTTCCTAAAATTAGTTTCCCAGTGAAAAGTGAACCAGCCAATATTCTTTTCCCTTCATAATCGCTTTCCATAAACAAAACATCCAAATTTGCCAATAAATTTACACCAGCATCCACATATTGTTTTATAGATTCGTTACTGGATTGTAAAGCTTCGATTTCCATATTTACAGTTCTTAGCTCTGCATTGTATCTATCTACAATGCTTTTGTATCTGTCTGCTGGCAATTCATTTAACATTCTCATATCGTCTGCTTTGTCGAGTTGTTCCAGTAAAATCTGTTTGCGTTCCGTTTTGTTTTTCAATTGTACAGTTTTACTTCCATTTATTTGAGCTTCGGAATCCTTTAAAACATCCACAAACAACTCTTTAACGTTAGGGTTTATCTGCATATTAACAAACAAGCTTGCTACATTAATATTAATTTGTTCTGTTGAAACACGTGTTTTGCATTTTTCACGACAATGATAATATCCGTATTTCTTGCTTCTACCTTGAGAAAAACTTGCAGTTATTTGTCGCCCACATTCCTCGCAAGTTAAAAAATCACGCAAAGGAAAGTCGAGGTTTTTATGGCTTGGTTTTAATCCATGCCATCTTTTACCGCTAAAAACTTCCTGTACCTTAATAAAAGTAGACATGTCAACTAATGGTTCGTGAACAGCATCTACGATTTTTGCGGGTTCTTTCTTAAATTCTGGAACTTCAATTTTGCCAGCATATACAATGTTTTTTAGTAAATCATTGAATGCACTTTTTTCCAAAGTCAGCCCTTCTTTTTTTAGCCTCATCCTTGTAGCTTCAATTGATTCTACATCCATTGCTACGATTTCAAAGGCTTTAGTTACTAAATGTGCATTTTCATTAGGGAAAAGTTTTGACCTTTTCCCCTTTGCAACACCTCTTTGAGCTTTAGACCCATCACGGTAACTTGTGTAGCCATACGGTGCTCTGCAAGCATAATAACCCTCGCATTTAGCTTGGTACGTTCCGTTAATTGTTCTACTGGATATTTTGTCTCTTTCTACTTCTCCAGCAGTTAAATATATGGAAAGCACCATCTTATTATCGCAGTTAGTCATGTCAAGAAATTGTTCAGAAGCATTTAGCTCAATCCCCATCGAATCAAATTCTCTTATTACAGTCAAAGCTTGCTCTATATTCCTAGAAAATCTATCCCATTTAGCAAATAATACTTTATGAACTTCCTTCTTATTTGCTTTCGCATATAATTTTAGTTCATTCCACTGCGGTCTTTTGAAATTTTTAGCTGAATGGTCTTCTCTGTAGATTTTCATTATGTTATATCCCATACCTTCACAAAATCTTTTTAACG
>CAIRMK010000533.1 GCA_903879645.1 uncultured Bacteroidota bacterium | reverse complement strand
GAATTATTAGAATTATTCACCTTAGGCATCGGAAATTATACTGAAAACGATATTAAAAATGGCGCGCGCGCTTTAGCGGGATTAAATCTTGGTGAAGATGCAGCAGTATACAGAAGATTTATTGAAGACAATAGCGATAAAACTTATTTTGGCAAAACTGGAAACTGGAAAGCCGATGATTTGGTTGATATCATATTTGAACAGAAAAACATTCCTTATTTAATTACTAAAAAAATACTTAAATGGTTGGTATATGATAATCCTTCTGAAACTATAGTAACTTATTACGGGGATTATTTTAGAAAAATGAATTTTGAAATCGAACCGTTACTAACTAAAATAATTACAGAAGAATATGCTAAAACCACCTCTGGAACTAAGATAAAAGACCCTTTGGTTTATATCTTACAATTAATTGATGAATTGCAAATTAAAGATGTGGAAAGCAAAATAATTGCTTTTTTCATAAAACAACAAGGAATGGAGCTCTTTAATCAAGTGAATGTAAAAGGGTGGGATGGTGGAAATTCATGGTTGACTTCTCAAATTTATTTGCAACGCAACAACACGGCTGATATGCTATGCAATGGAAAAATTCTAAATCGGAAAGAATTCAATAAAATTCCTGAAGAAGGAGAACAACCTAAAATTTCTTTTGAAAAAGTAAACATTTCTTTACACTTTGATACCAACGGAAATAACAAAAAAATAATTACCGACTTATCCAACAGGTTATTATTTCAAGTAGAGGACGACACGCAAAAAGATATGGAGAATTTATTGAAATATGATTTTGATGCCAAAGAAGCCCATGCCAATAATGCTGTGTTAAAACTTTTTAATTACATCACCAAGACCCCAGAATACCAATTAATTTAAAAAAAATATGAACAGAAGAAACTTTCTATCGCTCACCGGAACCTTTACTGGAGGAGTGCTTTTGCTGCCAGAATTTTTGCATGCCTTTGGTTCACAAAATAGTTTGGTTGTTGGCGAACAATGTTTGGTATTCATTCAACTGAATGGTGGAAACGATGGTTTGAATACTTTTATTCCCTATGAAAATCCGTTGTATTATGATTTAAGAACTAAAATTGCAATTGGAAAAGAAGCGGTCATCGGAAAAAACAAAGGGATGGCATTTCATCCTGCCTTAAAAGATTTTGCTCAAATGCAACAAAATGGTGATGTAACAATTCTTCAAAATGTGGGCTATCCTGAACCAAATCGTTCTCATTTTCGCAGTCAAGAGATATGGCAAACTGCAACCGATGCTACTAAATACATCAGCGAAGGCTGGTTGGGCAGGTATTTAGATTTGCAATGCAAAGAACCACAACCCACCGCCGGAATTAATTTAGATTCGATAGATAATTTAGCATTAAAAGGAATGGAACCTAACACCATAACTGTAAAAAATCCAAATCAATTTAAAGTTAGGTCAGATAAAGACGATACTATTAAATTATCCGATAATCCTCAACTAGATTTTGTTAGAAAAGTTGCCAATTCGGTTACAGAAGGCTCTGATGAAATTCAAAAAGCTATTGCAAAATCAACCACTGAAAATAGTTATCCTAAAACAGGATTATCTAAAAACTTAGAATGGATTGCTCGATTGATAAAAGGGAATCTTAATTCTAAAGTATATTATACTTCTTTGGGTGGCTTTGATACTCATGATAATCAATTAGCCATTCAAGAAAAAAAACTAACTGAATTGAACGATGCCCTTTATAGTTTTTACCAAGATCTAAAAAAGGCTCAATTATTACAAAATGTAACTGTTGTTGTGTTCTCTGAATTTGGTCGACGCGTAAAAGATAACGGCAACGGAACCGATCATGGAACCGCAGCACCCATGTTTATCATCGGCGGAAATAACAAAGGAACTGTTTTAGGAAAAAATCCAAACTTATCTGATTTAGATAATGGCGATTTAAAATATGAAATTGATTTTAGAAGTGTTTATGCCACTTTATTACAACATAAAATGAATTTTGATTCTACTAAAATAGGCATCAATAATAATACAATAAGTGGTTTGTTTTAAAAAAATCAAAACTCCTAATTAAAAACTCATAACTTACAGCTATCTTTGTCGGCTTTTTAAAAATTAAAAATGTCGAAAAATAGTATTATAAAGGGAGTTGTTTTAGTGGGACTTGGCGCTACTAGTTATGGAATGTTAGCCACATTTGTAAAACTAGCATATCAAGAACATTATACTACTGCAGAGGTTACTTCTTCTCAATTTATCTTTGGCATCCTTGGCATATTAATTATTAATATATTCCAAAAAGCCAAATCCAAACAAGCAATTGTTAAAGCTACACCAAGAAACAGTATTCAATTAATGCTGGCGGGTAGTTCTCTAGGAATGACCAGTGTCTTTTATTATTTATGTGTAAAATATATTGATGTTTCTATTGCCATCGTTCTATTAATGCAAACCGTTTGGATGGGAGTACTATTAGAATGGTTTTTAGAAAAAAGAGCCCCTTCGTTACAGAAAATTATTGCCGTTTT
>CAIRMK010000532.1 GCA_903879645.1 uncultured Bacteroidota bacterium | reverse complement strand
GGGTCAAATGGCTTCTGCTAAAAAACAAATTCTAGCGATGATTCCAGAAGAAAAACAAGCTGCTTTTTTAGTAGAATTTGATGCTTTGTTACCAAAAGTATATGAGTCAACTGCTAAAGTATATATGGAAGAATATTCCAAAGAAGATATTAAAGCAATGCTTGCTTTTTACGAAAGTCCTGTGGGAAAAAAAATGGGGGATAAAGCGGAAGTAATTGCCAGTAAATCACAAGATGCTATGAAAGGATTGCAAGGTGATATTCAAGCTTTGGTTATGAAATACATGCAATAAATAGTTGTAAGCATACAAATTAAATCCCAACATTGTTTGGGATTTTTTATTTTTGTAAAATAATCGGCACAATGAAATCACAATTCCTTCTAGACGAAACAATCACATTTTTAAATCACGGTTCCTTTGGTGCCTGCCCAAAGCCAATTTTTGAAGAATACCTGCGTTTGCAATTGGAATTAGAAAAAGAGCCAGTTAATTTTATTCAAAAGAAATTGCCTGTTTATTTAATAGAAGCCAAAAAACCACTAGCCAAATTTATAGGTTGTGATGCAGAGGATTTCTTTTTCACACCCAATCCGACTTTTGCTGTCAATACAATAATGCGAAGTTTGAATCTTCAGCCTGACGATGAAATCCTAACCACTAACCATGAATATGGTGCCATGGACAGAACTTGGAGTTTTTATTGTAAAAGGTCAGGAGTGAAATATAAACGTCAGGAAATTTCATTACCTATTGTTTCCAAAGCGCAACTAATCGAAGAATTTTGGAAAGGCTATACTTCAAAAACTAAAGTTGTTTTCTTAAATCAAATTTCCAGTGCAACAGCATTGATTTTTCCAGTTAAAGAAATATGTGACAAAGCAAGGCAACTTGGTTTGATTACGATTGTGGATGGTGCTCATGTTCCAGGGCATATTGATTTAAATATTTCCGAATTGAACCCCGATTTTTATACAGGGACCCTTCACAAATGGATGTTGGCTCCCAAAGGAAGTTCGTTTTTGTATGTTAAAAAAGAATTGCAAGCTAGTATAGATCCTTTAGTGGTGAGTTGGGGGTATGAAAGTCTGGCGCCGAGTGAGAGTCAGTTTTTGGATTATCACGAGTATCAAGGTACGAATGACCATTCTGCTTATTTGTGCACTCCAAAAGTAATCGCATTTTTAGAAGAAAATAATTGGAAAGAAAAATCGTTAGCTTGTAGAAAATTAGTACAAGGCAATTACCAACGGTTTTGTGATTTAGTAGGTGCTCAGCCAATTTGTCCAATCAATGATGAGTTTTTAGGGCAAATGGCAAGTATTCCATTAAAAACTAATTCATCATTAGAATTAAAAGAATTATTGTACTCAAAATACAAGATTCAAATTCCGATTATGCCTTTAAATGGAGCAATTTATATGCGTTATTCAATGAATGTATATAACTCACAAGAAGATTTAGAATTATTGTACCATGCAATCACCGCAATTATCAAAACTACTAATTTGATACTAGTTTAAGCGAAGTCCAATCCTAATTGAAGTGAAATTCTTTTTTTTTTGAAAGATGATTATAACTTCTGAGAATGAGTTATAAAAATAATCTTGCCAAATAATCAAAATGGTTGCCATTGGAAATCAATTCACATTTCAATCCATTATCATGAGCTGCATTTTGCAAGGTATTATAATCTAAATACAACCACGGAAATGGCTTTTCGGTTTGATTTTTGTAGGAAAGTGTAAACATCAATTCTCCATAATAACCTTCCGCGGGAACCCATTTGGAGCCGTCTTCTTCATCATCAAAAATATAAATGATATCAGAAGAATCAATTAAAATTTGTCCAGTTGGAGAAAGTAAATTTTTTAACTTCTGTAAATATTTTGATGTTTCAGAAAGTGTTTCAAATATACCCGTACCATTCATCAAGAGTAAAATAGTATCAAAAGTTTCATTTTCAACAGCTAATAGATTTTGAACACGAGTGTTTTTTATACCACGAAGTGCACAAGCTTTTATTGCTTTCTCAGAAATATCAATAGCAATAACCTCAAGATTTCTTTCGTTTTGAAGATATAAACTATGACTACCTGCGCCACAACCTACGTCTAAAACTTTACCTTTAGTAAGTTGTAATGCTTTTTGCTCTAGTTCAGGCATTTCTTTATAACTTCTAAAAAGATAAGCAACACTCATTTCATCTGATTCAGAGATATTGGTTTCTGTGATTATGTCTTCAGGTGAATTGTTGGTTTGAAAATCGAGTATGGCTTTTCCAAATAAATCTAACATTTTTGTAAAGTTTCAGGTTTAAAATTTCAAGTTGTTTAACTTTGTGGCTCAATTCGAAACTTTAAATTTGAAACCACCATTAAACGAACTCGGAAAACTTGCCAAAGATAAGCATAACGAAAACAAAAAGTATTTCGATAAGCTCAAAAAGAAAACGCCCAAGAATTTAGATTATGTGATGCAAGATTTGCATGACAATGAATTTAAAAAAACCAATTGTTTAGCGTGTGCTAATTGTTGTAAAACTACGGGTCCGCTTTTTACATTGGCGGATATTGAAAGGATAGCCAAACATTTGAAACAAAAACCACAACAATTTATTGAGCAAAATCTGAGAATCGATGAAGATAATGATTATGTTTTACAAAATCTTCCTTGTAATTTTCTAGATTCAGATAATACTTGTTTTATTTATGACGTACGTCCAAAGGCTTGTCGTGAATTTCCGCATACAGACAGAAAAAAATTCAACCAAATTACTGATTTGACTTTAAAAAATATTGCCATTTGTCCTGCAGCTTACAATATAGTAGAAGAAATGAAGAAAAAAATAGTATTATAATTGTTATTTATTCTTTATACTAGAATTCCTATTTTACTAATAAAGAAGTTATATTGTAATATATATAGTTATTTTGGGACGGATCACATCCATAGCTACTCCATAGATAGTCCATGGATAGTCCATGAAAAGTGTATTTTGAACGGCGGTTGTATAGGTTGTTGATGTAAGAATACTTTAATTGGCAGATGTCACTAATATTAAATTGATAGAAAACAAAGTTGTACACTATATAAGGATGTAATTAGATTT
>CAIRMK010000531.1 GCA_903879645.1 uncultured Bacteroidota bacterium | reverse complement strand
TTTTGACCCGATTCATCTAATTCAATCAATTTTAAAATTAATTCATCATAATTGTGAAGGTAAAAACCACTATTTTCATTATTGGAAAGTTCTATCAAATCTTTTACCATATAAATCAAAGAAGAACCTGAACGTTCTAAATAGGATGGAAGCAATGCCAAAACGGCATAATCTTCTATGTTTCCATAGAATTCTGAAAAGGCGTTGCGATAACTTTTTTCATATAAAGTGATATCAGTAATAAGATGTTTACTTGTTAGCATACCTGTCGTTCCACTACTTGTAAATATTTCTTGGATGGGATCAGAGTTGGAAACAATAGTATGACTTTTAAAAAATTGTATGGGTAAAAAAGGAATCTGTTGTATAGATTTTATGCTTCCTTTTTCGATATTCAAAAATTCGCAAAATTCTCTATACACCAAATTGTTTTCATATTGAAAGCGAAAGATTTTCAACGCTATTTTTTCAAATTGCTTTTGATTGGAAATAGTGAATATATCTTGTGAAGTAATCATGTGTTATTTATCTCTAAATCAAGTTCAGAATGAATGCAAAAGTAATGAAAATAAAAAAGCTCCAACTTAAATTGGAGCTTTCTAATACAAATTAATCCTAATTATCTAATAATTAATTTTTTAGTTGCAGTTTTGCCTTCTTCAGTAACTTTTACCATATAAACACCAGAATTAAGTGCACCTACATTGATAGCAGTATTTGAAGTAGTAGTGTTTAAGACTTCTTTTCCTAATACATCAAATATTGTAATATTTCTTTCAGCGTTAGCGTCAGATTCTATAAATAAAGTTCCATTAGAAACAGGGTTTGGATATGCTTTTAGACCAGGAATAGCACTAACTTGATTTGAAGACAATAAATCAGTAATAGCTGTAGATATTCTTAATTCGTCAAAAATAATAGTAGGAGTTGTAGTTGCTGTATCTTGTCTTAAGATAAAGCCACCTAAATCAGCAATTGCAGTAGTTGAAGTTAAAACTTGAGTTAAGGTAGCAGGTGTTGCGGTACTAAATGTTGATAAATCAGGGTTAATCCATGCACTTAATGTCATGGCTGTAAAATCGTAACTCATTATAATTAAAACAACATCTCCAGCATTTCTTAAAGTTGTGTCTAAATTTGTTGTAGTTCCAGCAACATCTAATCCAAATTGATATTGTGTTCCATTTTTAGTAATAAACAAACGCTCTTTATAACTTTGTAACGCATTGGTAAGTCCTGCAAAATAAGTTGATGGAACTGTCGCTGTCATTGTAGATAAGTCAGTTACATTTACTAGGAAAGAAGCATATATTGCGCCGGTAGTAGTATCAGTAAATGGTGTGAAGCAATCAATGCCAGCACCAGTAAAAGTAACTGAATTACCGCTCGAAGTGTACCCTGGATAATTTAAACTTCCAGTAGCTGAAAGGATATCATCTCCAGAATTCACATTAATCCATTTTTGAGAAGACCCAAGAGCACTACCTACAGAGTATGGAAATGGTTCGCTATAAGGTAGTGTGTTAATTGGTTTACAAACTGGAGCTATTAATGAAGCAGAGTAGGAGCAAACGCCATTGACTATAGTCAGAGTTAGATTTGTTCCTTCAGTAATTCCTGTAATAATAATATTTCCAGCAGCAACGCTATTTGGATTGTCTCCACCGCTTACTGTTCCAGTAGAGGGCGTAATTGTATATGTTCCAGAACCTCCACCAGTATAAGGAATTGTAGCTGTATAAGTGTCTATTCCAGAAGTTACAGCATCACAAACTCCTGTTGGAGTTGCTAATACTAATGTACAAGAAGGATTGTAATTAAAAACTTTCAAATCATCAATTCTGAATTGTGCAGTATTAGGAACTGCTACTGTTGATGGTTGAGTAAATCTTAATGATAAAGTAGTTGAAGATGGGATTTGAGAACCTGTAACAGTAACTAGTGTCCATCCTGTTCCAGAAGGAGTAAATGTTATAGGAGTCCAAGTAGTACCTCCATTCGTGCTTTGCTCAAGGGTTAATTGTGCGCTTGTTGTACTTGATGTATTATATCCAAAAGACAGTTGAAGTGTTGAAGCTGAATAAGCAGATGTGTTGATCCCATCTATTTGAAAAAAATGTCCAAGATTTGTTGTTTGTGATAAAAACACATTTCCATTTCCTGAAGCTCCAGAATAAACACTTGAAGGAGACGTTATTCTTACACTCGTTGCTCCAGTGGTTCCAGTGTAAACTATTGGTGAAGAATTTTGAAATGTTGCTGGAGCTACCCCTGTAATGTAGTTCGCTACAGTTGTACTCCCAGTTGGAGTACCAAAATTTTCAGAATAGATTGTCTGTCCAAAAGAAACAGAAACAACTAATAATAATAATAAAGAGTAAAGTTTTTTCATAATTTAAAAAATAAAATTTAGCCTACAAATATAAGCACAATTTCATTTAAAAAAAATAATGAATGTAAAAAAACAGTTAAGTAATGAGTGTTTTAACTATCTGACTATTAATTTTCTAGTTGCGCTAGAATCACCCTCTTCAACCTTAATGATGTAAACACCAGGAGTTAGCGAACTAATGTTAAGTTCTTTTGATGATAGTACTGTTTGAAGTACTTTTTTGCCAAGAACATCATAAATAGTTATGTTTTTATCGTCATTTGATTTAGTGGTGATATAAATTCTATCTCCTGTAGTTGGATTAGGATATACATTCAAGCTCTCAATAGTATTTTCTTGTACTTTTGATTGCTGTTTTCCATCTTGACCAAAAACACTTACAGTGCTAAAACAAAGGAAAAATATAATGATATAAAAGTAATTTTTTGTCATGAGTACAATTTGGTTGAAGCAAATATATAAATATATTTTAAAATAGCATGTCAAACTATTAAAATTTAACATTTGCAAGGTTTGTTATCTTAAAGTTAATAGATTAAATTACTGTTAACTCAAATTTAAAACGAATTTAATATGTTATTAATTTCTATATTTACATTTCAAAAGATTGGGTAACATTTTAGCTTTATGAAGAAAAAAGATATAAAAATTTTATTAGTTGATGATGAGCCAGATATTCTAGAAATTGTTGGTTATAATTTATCTCAAGAAGGATATAAAATAGTGACAGCAAGTAATGGAAAAGAGGCAATTATGATGGCAAAGAAAGAACGTCCACAATTAATAGTAATGGATGTAATGATGCCAGAAATGGACGGAATAGAGGCTTGTGAAAATATTCGTAAAATTCCTGAATTAAGTCAAGTTATTATTACATTTCTAACAGCAAGAAGTGAAGATTATTCTCAATTAGCAGGATTTGAAGTTGGAGCTGATGATTATATCACAAAACCAATTAAGCCAAAATTATTAGTTAGTAAAGTAAAGGCGCTATTAAGGAGATTGAAAAATGAGGAGAACAAAAATTCTGAAACTTTAAATATAGGAACTATTGAAATTAATAGAGAAGAATATAAAATAATTAAAGATAATATTGAAATTATTTTACCACGCAAAGAATTTGAATTATTTTATTTATTAGCTTCTAAACCGGGAAAAGTTTTTAAAAGAGAAGAAATTCTTGATAAGGTATGGGGAAATGAAGTTATAGTTGGAGGTAGAACTATAGATGTTCATATAAGAAAGCTTCGTGAAAAAATTGGCGAGGATTTATTTAAAACTATAAAAGGTGTTGGATACAAGTTTGAATTGTAAATGTTGATAAATTTTAAAAAAACATATAAATTTGCCATAAAGTCTGCGCTTTATATTACTCTTTTTGCTACAGGACTAGTTAGTGTTTTGACATATTTTTTCTTCAATTTTTCAATACTTTTTTCTTCAATTTTTGCCATAACTATTGCTGCATTTTCTTTTTTTGTAATACAACATCGTGTAGAACATTTTATATATAAAAAAGTAAAAAAAATATATGATGATGTCTCCTTGCTAGAATCGAGTTCTTTCAGAAATCAGCCAATAACAACTGACATGGCAACCCTTACAAGAGAAGTAAAAAAATTTGCTACCGATAAAAAATTAGAAATAGAAACATTAAAAGTTCGTGAAGAATATAGGAGAGAATTTTTAGGGAATGTTTCGCATGAACTTAAAACCCCTTTATTTACTGTTCAAGGTTATTTATCTACTTTGTTAGATGGCGCGATGAATGATAAAAGTATTAGAAAAAAATATTTAGAACGTGCAGAAAAAGGTGTGGAACGACTCATTTATATAGTTCAAGATTTAGATATGATTTCTAAATTAGAGACAGGAATTCTGCATTTAGAGATTGCCCCTTTTGACATTGTTAAAGTTATTCAGAATACTTTTGACTTACTTGAGCTTAAAGCTACAAAGAAAGATATTTTGCTGATGTTTGATATGAAATACAGTAAGCCTATAATGGTTCTTGGGGATCAAGAAAAGATTCAACAAGTGCTTGTTAATCTTGTTGTGAATTCGATCAAATATGGTGAAAAAGAAGGCTCTACAGAAGTAAGTATTGAAGACCTAACAGACAATAAAGTATTGGTTCGTATAAAAGATAATGGGGAGGGGATTGAAAGACAACATATACCGAGACTTTTTGAACGATTCTACAGAGTAGATAAAAGTGGTTCTAGAACCGAAGGAGGTTCTGGTTTAGGTTTGTCTATTGTAAAACATATAGTTGAAGCTCACAATGAGAAAATTTTTGTTGATAGTCGATTTGGTTTTGGTTCAGAATTTTCTTTTACTCTAGAAAAAGCAAAATAACTTCTTTGTTTATTTATTATAAATGTATAATTATTACAATAATCAACGAACTGCATGAGTTACTAAAAAAACTAGCACTTCAATATAAAAATCTTACGTTAAAAGACCTGATTGGACAAAAGATTAAATAGGATGCTCTATTCTCCTTATTCTCTTGAATATTTTTTAAATAGGTTAAATTTAATTGATAAAATTAATTCGATAATTAATTTTTTCTTAAATTTTTATTTAGTTCAGCATGTTCTTAAAATAATTAGTAGTTAATATTTAGTTAACGTTAAATTAACAATAGATATATAAATTTGTTAAAATTTAATTTAAAAATAATGATAATTAACAATATTTTCCAATTTTTAGTGCCAAAAGACAAGAAATTCTTTCCATTATTTGAAATTGCTTCTGCAAATTTAGTAGTATTAGCGGAAACGCTTCACGAAGCAGTTAATGCTCCAAAAGCTGAAAGAGAAGATCATTTTAAGAAAATTGAAGAACTTGAAGCAACTATTGAAGAACTTTCACATAAAACACATTTAGAATTAAGTAGAAATTTCATTACTCCTTTTGATAGAGAAGATATTCACTCATTGATAAAAGCAATTGATGATGTTGCGGATAACATGCAAGGAGCAGCAAGTAGAATGAGATTGTACCAAGTTGAAAAAATCACCAAATCGATTAGAAAATTAACTGAAATAAATTTAGAGTCATGTCAATTGATTAATGAAGGCATTAAGCAATTGAAAGATATTAAAAATATTAAGTTGATTAAAGAAACATGTAAAAAAATCAATAAATTAGAGAGTAAAGCTGATGTAGTTTTTGATAAAGCGGTTGCTGATATTTTTGAAAATGAAACCGATGCTAAAAATATTATAAAATATAAAGAAGTGCTTTCGGCTCTAGAAACGGCTTCCGATAAATGTAAAATTGTTTCTAATGTTATGGAGCAAATCTCTGTAAAACACTCTTAACCATACTATAATTTAGATTTTCTGATATGACTCTACTAATTGTTATTATAGTACTTTCTTTATTATTTGATTACATAAATGGTTTTCACGATGCTGCCAATTCTATTGCTACCATTGTTGCTACTAGAGTTTTAACTCCTTTTCAAGCAGTTCTTTGGGCTGCATTTTTCAACTTTTTAGCCTATTGGGTTTTTGGTTTTGGTGTAGCTGATACTGTTGCAAAAACCGCAAAAACAGAAAATATTGACTTAACAGTAATTCTTGCGGGAGTACTAGCTGCAATTATATGGAACTTAATTACATGGTGGAAAGGAATTCCATCATCATCATCTCATACTTTAATTGGTGGTTTTGCAGGTGCTGCAATAGGTCATGCAGGCTTTCGTGTAGTAAATTGGTATAAACCAGGAGAAGATGGCTCTTTGCCATCAGGAGTTTTGGTTATTGTTGCGTTTATAGTTTTAGCACCATTATTAGGAATGATTATATCCTACTTTATTTCACTTTGGATGATGTATTCATCTAGAAAAAGTATTTATCCAAAAATGTTGACTTTAATTTTAATGATTTTAGTTATTTGGTTTTTGGTTTCGGTTTTAAAATTTGATATTGACAAACCTAGATTTGAAAATCATTTTTTTGCTATAGTTTGTGAGTCCTCTAATATAAAATGGTTGTTAGTTGGATTTATATTTTTCAGTTTAGCAATTTTCAATTTGATATTCAGCAGTCTTTCAAATGCTAAAGCTGAAAAAGTATTAAAAAAAATGCAGTTGTTATCTTCGGCTTCCTTTAGTTTAGGACACGGAGGTAATGACTCTCAAAAAGTAATGGGTATTATTGCAGCAGCAGTTGCAGTATATTTAAACACACATCCAAATACTAATATGTCATTAGGATGGCTTGATTTAAACGTTGTATTGCCATCTGAAAAAGATGGTGTCAAGATAGATGGAAAAATGCCTGAATGGATACCAATTGCATGTTATTCTGCTATTGCTGCTGGAACGTTAAGTGGAGGATGGAAAATTGTGAAAACAATGGGTTCTAAAATCACTAAAGTGACTGCTTTTGAAGGAGTAGTAGCTGAATCTGCTGGAGCATTAACCTTGTTTATGACTGAGCATTTTAAGATTCCAGTATCTACAACACATACAATTACAGGTTCAATCATTGGAGTTGGGGTTACTAAAAGAGTTTCAGCTGTTCGTTGGGGAATAACAGTTAAGTTGTTATGGGCTTGGGTTTTAACCATTCCAGTTTCGGCTTTAATCGCTTGTATAACTTATTATATATTAAATTCTTTCATATAAATTATTGTTTATATATTAAATTAATATTAATGACTATCTGCTTGATATTCATTTTTTTTATATGAGATATTGTTTAGTTAACTTCTTAATATTAAGGTAACAATTTAAAAATATAATGATAATAGTTAAAGAGCGGTAAAAATTATTGATGTGAATTAATTTTGCACTGAAATAAAAACAACACAATCATTATGAAATTAAAACTATTTTTTACATCTGTATTGTTACTGGTAATCGCTTCATTATCGGCACAAATTACAACTTCTTCATTATCGGGTAAAGTTATCAATGGTGCTACCCCAGTATCTGATGCAATGGTAACTTTAATACATTTACCTACCAATAGTAGTTATGAAACCATAACAGACAAACAAGGTAGATTCAATTTAGAAAATTTGAACGTTGGTGGTCCTTACAAAATTACCGTTAAGAGTTTAAATATTAAAGAATATTCTGCTTCACAAATTCAACTTTCATTAGGAGATAATGATTATCCAGCCATTAAAGTAGAAAAGAAAGATAACGTGTTAGATGAAGTTGTAGTTGCGGGTAAAAAAACTTCAAAAGGTAATGGAACTAACATCAGTCAAACCCAAATTAGTGGTTTGCCTAACATTAATAGAGGACTTCAAGATGTAACTAAATTAGTTCCTCAAAGTGCAAACAACTCTTTTGCAGGAACCAATTTTAGATACAACAACGTAACTATTGATGGTTCTATTAACAATGATGCGATTGGTTTTAGTCCATCACTTGGTGGGCAATCAGGAACTTCAGGTATGCCTGGTAGTAGTACTAGAAGTAATTCTATCAGTTTAGATGCAATTCAAGACGTTCAAGTATATATTGCTCCTTATGATGTAAAATTAGGAAACTTCCTTGGAGGAAGTGTTAATGCTGTAACTAGAAGTGGTACTAACAAAGTATCAGGCTCGGTTTATAGTTATGGAAGAAACGCAGCAATAACAGGTCCAAACAATGTTGGTGATGGTGCAAAAATGCCAACTGCTTTTGAAGACTATCAACTTGGATTTAGAGTTGGTTTTCCAATTATCAAAGACAAATTATTCTTTTTTACAAACGAAGAATATACTAAAAGAACAGATCCAATTTTCTACAATGCTGGTGATGTAGATGCTAACGGTAATGTAACTTCATTGGTTGACAATACTACTGCTGCAACAATTTCAAATTTTGTAAAAACAAAATATGGTTTTGATACTGGTACCTATAACGCTTATAACAATTATTCTGACAGTAAAAAGTTTTTCAATAAAATAGATTGGAAAATTAACAATAAACACTCTATCTCACTTCGTAACAATACAGTATTTTCAGAAGCATCAAACCTAGAGCGTGATGCTGCTAACTTTAGATTTTCAAGCATGGATTTTATCCAACATAATAAATCCATTAGTACAGTATTAGAACTTAAAAGTCACTTCAATAATAGATGGTCAAACTCTTTTATGGTTGGTTATTCTACTATTAAAGATTATAGAGATCCTACTTCAGGAAATTATATGTTTCCACAAGTTGAAATTGGTTACAATGGAGGAACCATTTTCTTAGGAAATGATAGAGAAGCTACTGTTTTCAATATGAAACAAAATACAACTGAAATTACTGATAATTTGACCTACAAAAGTGGAAATCATACTTGGTTGTTTGGAACACATAATGAATTTTATGACATTAATTACGGTTTTGTAAATGCACTTAATGGTAGAGTATCTTACAAAACATTAACTGATTTTTATAACTTAAATCCATTGCGTGTAAGAGGAACTTACCCATTTGACGGGTCTAGCAGAGATGACATCTTCAACAATCCTTATGCTAAATTTAAAGTTAATATGTATAGTGCTTATATTCAAGATGAAATTAAAATTGGAGAGAAACTTAAAATAACGCCTGGAATTAGAGTAGATTATACTGATTTACCTACTAAACCAAATTTAAGTTCTCAAGTTCAAAATTCGCCAAATGATCCTAATTACGGAACAACCTATACTTATACGCCGTTAAATCAAATCAAAAACAATTACTTTACAACAGCATCTCTTTCACCACGTTTTGGATTTACTTATGATGTTTTAGGAGATAAGTCGTTAATTATTAGAGGAGGTTCTGGAATATTTACGGGCAGAATTCCATTTGCTTGGTTAGGTTATGCTTATTACAATGATGGTGTAGGTTATGGAAGTTTTGATAAAAATAATTTAACTCCTGCTCAAGTTGCTACTTATGGAGATCCATTAAGTACTGGCGGATTAAATGGTTACCATGATGCTACGCCAAAAGTTCAAGCAGATTTAGTGGATAATAAATTTAAAATGCCAAAAATTTCAAGAAATTCATTAGCAATAGATTATACATTCAAGGGATATAAATTTACCGAAGAAGTAATTTACACTAAAGTAATACATGACTTAATGTTCCAACAAGTTAACAAAACGGATAATCCTACTTATTATACTTATGATGTTAACCACGAAATGCCAATTTATTCTACCAACATAAATTCTGCTTTTTCCAATGCTTACTTGTTATCTAATACCAGCCAAGGGTATAGATACAGTGTAACAGAAATGATTTCTAAAACCTATAATTTTGGATTTAACTTCATGGTAGCCTATACTTATGGTCATGCAACAGATATTACTAATGGTATTAGAAATTCCATGGAAAGTAACTGGCAAATGAACCAATCATTGACTCCAAACAATCCACAATTAGCGACATCAAATTTTGACATCAAACACAGAATCGTATCAAATGTTGGTTATGCAATTAATGTAGGTAAAAACAATACTATATCAGCAAATGTGTTCTTTAATGCACAATCTGGAAATCCATATACTTGGGGATTTGTAAATTCATCAATTGCTAATACTGGACAAGCAGCTGGTTTGGCTTATATCTTTAGAGATGCCGCAGAAGCTTCTAAATATTTAGGTACTGTTGTAGGTGGTGTGTTTACAAGTGATCCTGCACAAGTTGCTGCTTATGAAAACTTTGTTAGCAATAATGATTATTTGAATAGCAGAAGAGGGAAATTTACAGAAAGAAACGGTGCCAACACACCATGGAATATTCAGACAGACATGAGAATCATGGACGAATTTAAAATTAAAGACGGTAAAGATTTTACACATACCATACAATTCTCATTAAGTATCATCAATGTTGGAAACTTGATTAATAAAGATTGGGGAAGAAGTTATTTTGTGCCAAATACATTTAACTCTACCACTAGTGTTGGTTTAACTAAAGTATCTAGTTTGCCTTCTGGAGTTAATGCTGGTGATCCAGTTTACAAATTCCAAACGCCATCTACAACACCTTATACAGTTGACCAATTTGCTTCAAGATTTCAAGCACAATTTGGAGTTAGATATTCATTCTAATATAATAGTAAGATCATGACTAAATTAAAATCATTTATGACATTAGGAGTATTTCTTATAGTAGGAATGGCCTCGGCACAAATTACTTCGTCAACAATCAACGGAAAAGTGTCTGATGGTGATTTGCCCGTTGCTAATGCAAAAATTATATTAATTTATGTGCCAACTAATTCTGTTTATGAAACAGAAACGGATAAGAAAGGAAGATTTAGTTTAGATAATTTAGAAGTAGGAGGTCCCTTCAAAATTGAAGTGAAGGGCGATTCTATAGAAAATTACTCACGATCTGGTCTTCAACTTTTGTTAGGTGATAATGATTTACCAAAGCCAATCATGGTTCGAAAAAAAGAAACTACTTTTCAAGTTGTTTCAACAAATAATAAGGTTTAATAGTCAAAAATAACTGAAAAAATGATTTAAAGGTTATATATATGATGTTTACAAAAGTTTATTGAAATTATCTTCAATAAACTTTTTTTATTTGTGAAAAAAATCAAAAAAAACGTTTTCCAATTTGTAAAACCTGAACACTATTAAATGAATAAAATAAAGAAGTAAACAAAGATTTAAATATTGTTTACAACTATTTACATCAAATAAAATCTGTATCAGATTCAAATGAAGTAATGTGGTTTAAAAACAGGATAACTTATAAGGATACTTTTGATAAAATATAACTTTAGTTAGGGAATAGCAAGAGTATACTGCATAATTATTTTACTAAAAACCTGAACTCGATTAATAATTTAGTTTAAAAACATTGCAGAAAAAGGTAAAATTTAGTATATTTATATCTCTGACAATTAAATATTTAACTAAATTCTACCTTATGATTTGTTTCGATAAAATTACTGATATTTTTTTTATTGTTGATGAATTTTGCAAAGATTTTGATAAAACTACACAACCTTTTCTGCTAGGAAAGCCTTCCAAACGTCCTTTGATAATGTCAAAATCTGAAGTAATTACAATTTATTTACTTTTTCATTTAAGTGGTTTTCGTTGTTTCAAGCATTATTATATTTTTTATGTCCAAAAGCATATGCAAAATGAGTTTCCAAATACAGTTTCATATAATCGCTTTTTAGAATTGATGCAAAGTGTTCTTTTGCCTATGACAATTTTTGCAAAAACTTGTTGTTTAGGCAATTGTACAGGCATTTCATTTGTAGACTCAACCCCAATAAGAATTTGTAAAAATAAACGAATCAGTAGAAATAAAGTTTTTAAAGGCACTGCCACTACAGGAAAATCTACGATGGGTTGGTTTCATGGGTTTAAGCTCCATATCATTATTAATGACAAAGGAGAATTATTAAGCTTTGCTGTAACCCAAGCTAATGTAGATGATAGAGAACCACTGAAAAATGAAGGCTTTTTGAGTGCTATTTTTGGAAAATTATTTGGGGATAAAGGCTACATAAGCGAAAAGCTTTCCCAATTATTATTTGTTGATGGAATCCAATTGATTACAAGTATTCGTAACAATATGAAAAATAGTTTGATGGAAATCAGTGATAAAATTTTGCTTCGTAAACGTTCAATAATCGAAACAGTTAACGATGAACTAAAAAATATTTGCCAAGTTGAACACTCTAGACATCGCTCATTTACTAACTTTTTGTCAAATCTTATTGCTGGAATAATTGCTTATAATTTTCTACCAAAAAAACCTTCTTTAAAATACGAAATAGTTAAAACTAACCAATTATCGGTCTTTTATTAATCGAGTTCAGGTTACTAAAAGACTAAGCAAAGCCCACTCCCAAACTAATCCTTTTTTTTGGTTATCAAAATCAACCAACTAAAGACTCATTTTAGAATTCAGTAAGAAACAACAATGTAAATAACAGAATACTGGGAGGTTACTTTCTGAAACTACTTTAACAGGTTTTACAGATATTGATAATAACCCAAAAAAGGTTGTGTGGGGAGTGGTTTGGTGCTGAGATGCAAGTTTATATTTATTTCTTAATATGTATAGCTCTTAAAGCGGAGTATATTTCAGGTACAATGTCTGACGTAGGGTTAACTTCAACTTATGCAAATTATAATTCAGCTTTTAAAGTTGCTTGAGAAAGAAACTTTTCAGGATACTATGCAACTTTAATTAAAAATATTGGTAAAAATCATCAAGCAATTGTGAGATATGATGTATTTGATCCAAATACTAAATCGGCTGGTGATAATGTTGCTAGTGTAAATGATTTAAAATATTCTACTTTAAGTTTGTCATGTTAATATTTTTATTAGGCAAACATCAAAGTTTTTTTTTGTTATTCGTTACCAGTAAACTAAAAAAGTGTAAACGCTGCTTTAGTAGAGATACATTTTACTAATGTAGATAAAAAGACAATCAATTTAGTATTAGAATTCAAGCTAAATTCTAATCAAAATTTTAATATTTAAATTAAAATAAATGAAAACTCAAAATTAAAAGAGCAGAAGTTTTATTAGTTGTAATGATGATTGGATCTTATTCGTGTCCATTAATAAAATTACCGTAAAAGGTTCTGATACATTAGTAATTCTTGCTCAAAAAATGGGCTGGAGTATATATGAAAACCATCAAATGCTTCTATTCAACTAGCAGGATGTGGTTTAGGTGTTGGTATTTCTGCTTTAATTAATAGTTCTACTGATATTGCAGATGCTTGCCGTTCTATGAAGCCTTCTGAAATTGAAAAATTAAAATTAAGATTAATATACTATGAGTTGAGCTTCCTAGCGCAAAAGACGGAATTACTATTTATTTAAATAAAGCTAATAGAGTTTCTGAACTTACATTAAAACAAAAAAGGAAATTATGAATTCAATAATTAGACTGCACCCTAGGTTATAAACTATTTGGGGTCATTTTCATAATTTGCCTTTTTTTATTTCTTATCAAATACAGAAAAAATCTCCTGCCAATTTATATTTGGAAACTGAACGTTTTGAAATCCGTTATATAAATTTGCTTCTTCGAGTTTGTTGATTTTAAAATCCTCAATTTTACAATAAGGACCAAACCCATATCTTTTATTTCTTTTAGCCAAATATTCTTGCTCATATTGACCTGATGTAGGTATAAAAAAAGCTTTTTTATTTAATTTTGCTAAATCCATTATAGAACTATATCCCGAACGACAAAGTACTATTTCACTTTCGTTAAAAGTTTGCTCTAATTCTTTCGTTTGCATAAAATTATAGAAAGTAATATTATTTACTATCTCTATTTTTTGTTCCATTTCAACGTTGCCTTTTATAAAAATTGTGGCTGATTTGTAGTGCTGCAGTTGATTAATTAATTTTTCTTCCAGCATTGTTCGTTGAGGTTCTGGCCCAAAAAGAACAACCATTAAATCATATTTTTTAGGCAGATTTTTTTTTTCAAATCGACTTAAAATTCCAATATATTTTAGTTTTAGTGTCG
>CAIRMK010000530.1 GCA_903879645.1 uncultured Bacteroidota bacterium | reverse complement strand
TGATTGAAGCGAAAAATTAGGGTTTTTGTTTCAGATTTTAGCTTTTTTTCATTGCATAGTGGTGCTACGGAATTAAAAAAAGCTGAAATATGGGATAAAAATACAATTTTGCAGCCAATTGAAAAAAGTTTAAACGACTTCAATATATAACTAGTATTATAGCCTATTATAACGCTACATAAAGATTTCCAGAAGGTACAATAGTCGTACTTGTTAACACAGAATAAGGCATGTAGAAATAACCTCCGTTACCCCAACTAGTTCCCCATGAATTCTGAACAATTACAACACCACCACCTGGTTGACTTGCATCATCAATATAACCAATGATTGGCACTGCATGACCTCCTAATAAACGAGCTCCTGAAGCTAATTTTCCAGCAGTAGTAAGAGGATTATAAGTATATTTAGTTGAACTCAAAGATTCAAAATAGCTATAACTTGAATTATCATATACATTGAAACCCATCATAACAGGTTTTTTGTTGTAGATAGCATCTTTCACATCAGCCAATAAAGTGCTACCAGTAGAACTAATAACAAAATATCCGCTAGTAGTAGAATTACTAGTTGTATTACTACTTGTAGTAAGTCCTGTTTGAGTCCCTATAGTATAAGAAAGTGCATTAGTGATAGCCGTTGTGCTTGGCGCAGTAAGAAATTGTGTACTAGTGTTTGAACCTGTACTTGGATAAGCATATAAAGCTTCAGTACACTCGCCTTTAAAAGTTTTACCTCCTAAAGTTAAGGCAGTACCACCACTTGTATTTTTACTCAACCCTTGAAAAGCTTGACAAATGTTAACCATATTAGCTCCTTGATCAGTAGAAATACTTTGTTTGTTGATTACACAACGCTCTACATAATATAAGAATAATGGGCTTAATGTTGCAGCAGGAGTAAATTTGTGAGAAGCTGCACTACTAGCACCAGTACTTGTAGTAATACCTGTTGTTGGAGCTACCGCATTAGCTGCATAATATTTTAAAATCTCATTAGTCTCAGTACCACAAAAACCAGTACAACTTCCAATTTGACCTTGGTCTCTGATACCTGGATTGGACAGTAAGCAAGAACTTGGTAATACTTCGCTAGTTGCACCAACACGAGCTGCAACATTAGTATGATAACTTGGTACAAAAGCCCAGTCTGAAGGCTCCATTGGGTTTAATCCATAACGGTGAGTGGATACATTCGCAGACGAATTCGAATTATCTGCATTGGAATTTGAACAACTGAACAAAGTCACTGAAGCAATAACCACCAGAGAAGAAGCTAAAATCGTACGAATACTTTTTTTCATAAATAAATAGTTTTGGTTAATTAGTTCTCAAATATAATTATAACTATTTATTTTGAAGGTGTAGATCTACTTAAATTGAATTAATTTTTACTTAAGAATTGGTAGTAATTATTTTATAAAGTGCTTAAATCGTTCCGTTTAGGCAGTTGGTCGAGTAGTGTATTGCCTCAATTGAACACCGCCTTAAATTACTAATTAAAGCTTATTTTTCCTTCTTGTTTTTTAACAGCAACTCTTCAATTTCTTCCTCGATTTCTTCATCAATATACTCCTTAACTAACTCAGAAATTTCACTCTCCGTCTTCTTTTGCGTATTCAACACCGAGTTATTAGCTTCTTGATTGGAAGATACCAATTCATTCAATTTTAAATTAATTAACGCTGAATATCGATTAAACGATTTCTGGATAATAAACAAACTCAAAAAAGTAATGCCAATAATAATATCACCAATATTTTGGTGCTCATTACCAGAGGAGAATAAGTTATTCACCCACCAATAAATCACCAAACACAAGGCAATCAAAAAAGTAACGGTACTCCCTAAAACCTTTGTTGCAAGAGCAGTTACTTCTTCAAATTCTTTCTCCATCTTTAACATTATAGATTTCATAGCGCTATGTATTTAGGTTAGCAGGCCTACTCTTTTTTAGAACCAGCTGTTACACAAAGATGACCCCTAATTTCTAATTAATGTTACACCTTTTTGTTTATTAACAAATCTTTAGTAACGGTGTATTTTGTCGAAAATCTAAGATTTGAACGCTCTATGTGTTGATAATGAAGATAGTACTTTGAGTTTTTACCCAACTATTGTTTCCTTTGAGAAGAAAATAAAAAGCGATACCTCGTAGATTTCAATAAATAAGAGCACTATTTTTTAGGTTCTTTCCCAAAATACTTAACGCGTTCGCCTTGAATATACATCTTCATGGTCTTGAAATGAATAGAATACTCCACCGATTTCCATTCGTTATCGGCATCGGTACCATCGGTGAACTTATACCATAACGTATAGGCAATACTATCATGCCCTTTTATAAATGCTATCTCTCCCAATTTACTACAATCCAATCCCCAAATCATTGGTCTTGGAAGCGCATCATGCAATTGATAGATGCCCGTTCCATCTTGGTTAATGACTACTATAGGTTCAGCCCCTTCAAACAAATATTTCCCCGCTATCGGATAGCTAATAAAGGTGTTATTGATATAACGAATACCCGCTGGCGTCTTGATTTCAGGAATAGAACATTGTTGCGCAAAGCCGTTCAATGTTAACAAACATAAAATAAAAGGAAGTACAATTTTTAATTTCATAACAGTTAATTTTTGTTGGATGCTAGAATTTTATTACCCTGCAATCTATTGATTCAATAATTCTTCCCTTTTGGCATAAGCTCTAATCATCAATATGGTTACAATCGCCAAAGGAATAGCTATAGTATTACTTACCAAATCAAATGTTGTGCTACTGATAAAATCATCTACCGTTTTGGCTTTATCAAATACATGTCTCAATGAAAAATTTCCTATTAAACTTGTAATAACCCATAAAGTCCACCATGCCCCAATAAGACTACTGTTTTGATTGAGTTCAATCCCTTTTTTTGACGCTATCAAATCTGTGGTTTCATTCCATAATTCTTTCATAATTTGATAAGGTCTAAAAATCGAAATGATGGGTACAAACCAAGCACCTGCCGCCCATCCTTCACTATGTTCACAATAGTCAGTATACTGATGTAAATTGTAATAGGCACGTCGGAACCAACGAATAAAAACGATACCAGAAATGATATACATTATCAAAAATGTAATGCCAATAGCTCTTACTCTCAAATCGTTATTGGTCAAATCAGTAATCGTATATTTTCCGTGGGCTTTCACCAATTGCAACAAATTCATTTGCATATAAGATGAAACCAACGTCATCACATTGACCACCATTACCAATGCCACCATCACTACAGCCAGTTTGGCTCTTTGGTCGTTTGGTCTTACTAAGTCTTCTATAGTGTTGGTGTCCGTAATTACGCTTTTATCTAGATCAAAATAGCTACAACTTTCTTCTTCAGCCAATACATGACCTCTTAAGTTACATATATCTTGAGGTTCAAAACTTCCTGTTTTGCGATTCAAACACGTTTTGCATATTCCAATTTGTTCTTCAGTCATGGTGTGGTTTTTTAATTAGTAGTGGTGGCTTTAATGATTTCGTTATTGTTTCTCAATATTCTGTTTTGTTGCTATAAACCGCTCTTAGCGGTAGCGTTTTTTCTAACTTTTTCCAGACTCGAAAATGCAATTCTCAGCTTCGGACAATTTTTGTTCTTTTTAGTGTGAATTAAAGTATCGTTTCTAAGATAAAATCTCTCATTATGAAAAATAACATACCTTTCTTCACCAGTTGGTTTACAGTCTTTGATGGTTTTATTGTCCTCTCTCATTGAATCAATTTCTTCTTTTGTACATATCAGACCAAAATTTTCTTTCCAATAACATTTGTTTGTTTTGTAACTATTTAAGATTAAAGTATCTTTTTCAATTCTCCAAGTTCCCTCCGAATGAAACCTTGATGTACACGCTCCACCATAATAATCAAAAGTTCTGTTTTCATTTATCTTTAGTTTGGACATAAATGGCATCCCTCTAACAGTGTCAAACCAGGTTTTAACAAATTCTGATTTCTTGATAACTTTTTGTTCGTCTTTTTTACAGCTAATAAAAACTACAAAAAGAATTGTCGATAGTAGTTTGATTTTCATTTTTATAAGGTGTTTTATAAAACTAATAATAACTTCAACACATGCGCCACTACATGAAACGAATTCTTAGCCACAGTAGGCAGAAATTCCGTAAAACTTAGTGTTGCATTTTCATCGGCTTTATCCGAAATGGTTCGTATGATTAGAAAAGGTACCTGATTCACCGTACAGACTTG
>CAIRMK010000529.1 GCA_903879645.1 uncultured Bacteroidota bacterium | reverse complement strand
CAATACATTTCAACTCCGTCTGGTTTGCAGGAGTGGTTTGCTGATAACGTGAATTCTCGTGGAGAGTTTTTTACTTTTGAATGGAATGATGGTGAAGAAAATGCTCGTTTAGCATCAAAAAAATCAGGGGAAAAAGTTAAATTCAAATGGATTGATGAAGATAGTAAAGACACAGAATACTATTTTGAATTAAGGATTCTTGAGGATGAAATTACAAAAGATGTATCTTTAAT
The DNA here is from genome assembly GCA_903879645.1 of uncultured Bacteroidota bacterium. Taxonomy (GTDB): domain Bacteria; phylum Bacteroidota; class Bacteroidia; order Flavobacteriales; family Flavobacteriaceae; genus Flavobacterium. The sequence continues at coordinate 8,131 of CAIRMK010000529.1, read as the reverse complement.
GGTCATAGATTTTGCAGAAGAAGATGAAATAGATGAATCTAAACAACTATGGGAAAATCAAGTTTCCGATTTAAAACATGTGATAGGCTCTGTATAGAAAATCATTTTTATAAGTTATATTTGTCCCGATTTATTTTTAATATAATATATCGGGACTTTTTATGATTAATTATAACGGTGAAATCCTTTCTTCTGGAACAAATTTATCCAATTCTAACCGAGGTTTCCTTTATGGAGATGGAGTATTTGAAACTTTAAAAATTGTCAATAATAGAATTCTTTTTTTAGAAGATCATTACTTTAGATTAATGGCATCTATGCGAATTGTTAGGATGCAAATTCCAAATGATTTTATGTTAGAATATATTGAGAAACAGATTTTGAGTACAGCAATAGCAAATAATTGTAATAATTCTGCAAGAGTTAGACTTACTGTTTTTAGAAATGAAGGAGGATATTATCTTCCTGAAAGGAGAGCTGTTTCTTATCTAATCCAAGTTTCACCATTGAATATAACAGAGTATTCGTTTATCGATTCCTATTATGAAGTAGATTTGTACAAAGACTTTTTTATTTCTAAACAATTGCTTTCTACCATCAAAACTACTAATAAAATGATTAATATTATGGGTAGTATTTTTGCAAATGAAAATGATTTACACAACTGTTTATTGCTTAATAATGAGAAAAATGTTGTTGAAGCATTAAATGGAAATCTATTCATGTTATTTGGAAACAGGCTAATTACACCATCCATCGAAGAAGGTTGCCTTAACGGAGTTATGAGAAAACAAATTCTTGCATTAGCAAAACAGATAGAAAACATTGAGGTTATTGAGGGTGTAATCTCTCCATTTGATTTGCAAAAAGCTGATGAACTATTTATTACAAATGTAATAGTAGGAATTCAACCAATTACAAAATATCGTAAAAAGGAATATAAAACAGATTTATCTAGACTATTGCTGAATCGTTTAAATGCTTTAGTTTAAAATTGGATTTTCAGGAGCATTAGACCAAATCAGATATTCACCACCTAGTTCAATAATTTTTTCTTTCCAAAATTGTGATGAAGATTTTTCTAAAATTGAAGAATTATAATTGTTAGTGGTCATTATCCATGAATTCTCTTTTAATTCATCTTCCAATTGATTGGCACTCCATCCTGTATATCCTAAAAAAAATCTAATGTCCTCCTTATTGATTTTTCCTTCGTTTATTAAGCTTTTGGTTAATTCAAAATCGCCACCCCAAAAGATGCCATTTGATATCTCAATACTCTCAGTAATTAAGTTGGGTATTGTATGAATAAAATATAAATTATCCTGCTCTACGGGACCTCCATTATAGATTTTAAATGAAGCTTCAATATCAGGAATTAAATCATTGATGGTGTATTCTAAGGGTTTGTTTAGAATGAACCCTACTGAACCTTCATGGTTGTGATCTGCCAATAGAATAACTGATCTATTGAATGATAAGTCTCCTATAATAGAAGGTTCTGCTATCAGAAGCTGTCCTTTTTCAAGTCTTTCAGTTGTCATCTATATACAAATTTAAATAAAAGTACAAATAAAAGTTTTAAAACCAAATTTTATTGCAAAAAAAAAACCACCCGTTAAACGAATGGTCTTCTATATCAAAAATAAACTAGATTAGTTTACAGAACCTTCTAATTCTGCTCCAGCTTTAAATTTTACTACATTTTTAGCAGCGATTTTGATAGTTTTTCCAGTTTGTGGATTTCTTCCATCTCTTGCAGCTCTTTTAGATACTGACCAAGATCCGAAACCTACTAAAGAAACTCTTCCTCCTTTTTTCAAAGTTGACCCTACGTTTCCTAAAAATGATTCTAAAGCTAATTTAGCAGCTGCTTTTGTGATTCCTGCGTCAGCAGCAATAGCATCGATTAATTCTGATTTGTTCATAATAATAGTTATTAATTGTTGGTTAAACATTTTTGTTAATCATAACAAATTTAGTAGAAAATACACACTACACAAGTGATTACGACTATTTTTGCTCGTTTTGTTGATAACTCGAGTTATTTGTTAATAAAAGCAATGATTTGACTTGTAAATTCTTATTTTTTTCAATGATTTCAGTACTTTACGACGCTTTTGCCTCTGTTGAAAAGGTCATCCCGTTTAATATTTCAGTAGTTTTCATTGCTTTTTTTCCTGGAAATTGCAAACTTAATATTTCAATGAAACCATCTCTTACTGCAATTTTCATTTCTTTTTTAGTTGTAATGATACTTCCAACTTCATAATCATGAGTTTGTGATACTAATTTTGCTTGATAAATTTTCACATTCCATTCTTCATTTTCTTCTTTTATAAAACACCAAGCACTGGGATAAGGAGATAATCCTCTTATTAAATTATAAATTTCCTCAGCTGATTTTGAGAAATCAATCTTACAATTATCTTTATTTAACTTGTATGCAGTTTTAATATCAACTGACTCGGTTTGAATTGTTGTTGTTACATTTTCTCTTTCGATTAGTTCTAAAGTTTTAATAACTACTTCACATCCAATAGACATTAATCTATCGTGTAATTCTCCAGCATTTTCAGTTGATGAAATTGCTGTTTCTTTGCTCAAAATCATGGCACCAGTATCAATCTTATCATCAATAAAGAAAGTAGTGACGCCTGTTTTGGTTTCACCATTAATAATTGCCCAATTAATTGGAGCTGCACCACGATAATTAGGTAGGAGCGAAGCATGAAGATTAAATGTTCCAAGTTTTGGCATTTTCCAAACTACTTCTGGTAACATTCTAAAGGCCACTACCACCTGTAGATTAGCATTCAGGCTTTGTAATTCTGCAAGAAAACTTTCCTCTTTTAAATTAGTTGGCTGTAATAAGGTTAAGTTGTGTTCTAAAGCATATTCTTTAACTGCTGAATACTTTAGTTTTTGTCCACGGCCAGCTGGTTTATCAGCAGCAGTAATTACTCCAACAACTTCGTAGTTGTTTTTGATTATGGTATCCAAAATGCCTACTGCAAATTCTGGAGTTCCCATAAAAACAATTCTTAATTTTTCCATTATGATTTTAGCGAATATAAATTGTTTGGTTTTACGATTACGGTATCGTTTTCCAATAAACTTTGAAGTGCAAAGATAACATCGTCTTTCGGATATTTAGTCAACTTTTGAATATCTCTCGAATTCAATTCTTGAATTTTTAGTAAGCTAATTATTCTTTCTGCTAAAGTTGCCGTATCTGTTTTAGTCTTGTTTTTAGAAATGCAATAGGAACAAATACCACAATCTTCTTTTACAGTTTCTCCAAAATAGTCTAATAGTAATTTGTTCTTACATGTTTTTTCTTCCTTAATATAATGTAAAACTGATTTTAATTGTTCTGTTTTTAGTTGATTTTGAGCTTCCAGATATTTAGCCACTCTATTGATGGTTCTTTCATCTTCTCTAACTTCATTGAAAGTTATTGTGGCATCATTGTTTTTAGCATGCAATTCTATAATTCCTTTTTCATTCAATTTATGAAGGATTGCTACTACTTGATTTTCATCTGAATTGGATTTTTTTGCAATTAACGAAATGTTTATTGTTGATTGTGTTTCATACACTCCGGAATTGGTTCGCAAAATGGTTAGAATAACTTCTTCATCTTGCGGATTCAAACTCATATATCGGATGACTTCTTTTGATGGAATGATAAACTGTAAGGTTATCTTTTCTGTAAATTCTTGAGATAAACTGATGATTCCTTGTCGGTCTAAAAATTGTAAAGCATTGTACACTTTTAAAACAGAGAAGCTGTATTTGGTACAGAAATGATTGATGTTAAAACTGAATTTCTCATCGATTCCTTCTCCATAGGCAATTTGAAAGTAATTGCACAATTTGATGAATACTAAATTTAGAAAGGTTTTGTTTGATAGAATACTTAAAAACTGTGTTTCCACATGGATAACATCGGATGGATTGGTGAGTAAAATGGCAAATGCTTTTTCTCCATTTCTTCCGGCGCGTCCTGCTTCTTGATAATAGTTTTCAAGATTGGGAGGGATATGTAAATGAATTACAGTTTTTACATTGGCTTTGTCAATTCCCATTCCGAAAGCGTTGGTGGCAACTATTATTTGTACTTTTTCGTCCATCCACAACTTCATGTGGCTTTCTTTTTCTTTGGGTGATAATCCTCCATGATAAAATGTTGCAGTAAACCCTACTGTTTCCAATTGCTTTACGGTTTCAAAACACGCTTTTCTATTGGTTACATATATTATAGAGGGTTGCGGATTTTTTTTTAAGATTTGCTCCATCAAATATAATTTGTCTTCTACAATAAAGACCATATATGCCAGATTTTCTCTAGCAAATGATTTGGTGTAGATAGATGGATTCTCAAGTTGTAATTGTGTAATGATATCTTCTTGAACTCTTTTGGTTGCTGAAGCAGTCAATGCCAAGAAAGCTACTTTAGGAAAATATTCTTTAAGTTTGGATATCTTTAAATAAGCTGGTCTAAAATCGTGTCCCCATTGCGAAACACAATGCGCTTCATCAATAGCAATTAGGTTTATAGGAAGATTTTTTATCCGTTCTAGAATCCAATCGTTTTGTAATCTTTCTGGAGATAAATAAAGGAATTTGTAATTTCCGTATTGGCAGTTGTCTAATAAGTCGATTATTTCATCAGAAGCAATTCCGCCAGTTAATGCTATGGCTTTGATTCCTTTGTTTTGGAGGTTTTTGACTTGGTCTTTCATCAACGCAACTAATGGTGAAATGACTAAGCAAATGCCTTCCATCATTAGCGCTGGAACTTGGAAGGTAATTGATTTTCCGCCGCCAGTTGGCATTAATACAAAGGTGTCTTTGCCTGCTAAAACGGAGTTAATGATGTCCTCTTGCGGAGTTCTAAACGCATCGTGGTTCCAATACTTTTGAAGGATTTCTAATGGTTTAGACATCTTTTAACAATTATGAATTACGAATAATAAATTACGATGATTCTGTAAAAGTAGTAAAAACAATAAATTATAATTGATTTAAAATAAAATCTATTCGTTCATCAACGGTTCCTTTAGGCACTTCAATTAAGTTGTAGCCGAAGGTTTGGTAGGTTTCTTTTAAATGATCGAAGATTAATTTGGCTTGCTCGTAGTTTTCATAACGTGCTTCATCGCTTACATATATTTCTTCCCAGGGTGGTAAAACGAATATTTTGGAGTAGTTATGTTCTTTGCAAGCTTGGTCAAAAAAAGAAGGATAGCTGTCTCCAATATAATGCATATAAGCTAAAATATCTGGAATTCCTCTGTCGATGAAGACGGTGTTGGCAGTTTGATTGGTTGCTGTGTGAAATTGTTTTTTTCTTCCTTCAAGAAGTAGTTCGCTAAAAAGAAGTGGTTTTTCAAGAAACAATTGTTCAATACCTTGCTTTTTAGCTTCAAGAGTTATTTCTCTAGAGATTTCAGGGAAACATGTGTGACCACGTTCGATTAGTCCATCTATGATTGTGGTTTTACCTGTTCCTGGTCCTCCGGTAATAATTACAATTTCTTTTTGCAAAATTCTTGAAATAAGGGGCAAATTTATTGTATTGTTTTAGATAATAGAAGGTGTTTTGAAATTTTATTTCACCCGTTGCTATTACTATTGATAGAGTCATCATTTATTTATAAAAAAAAACTGCCAGAATTTATTCTGGCAGTTCCAATTAAATTAATCGAAAATGTTCCTAATCTGACATCATGGTTTTAACATCGCTTATAGGAGCTACGCTTACAGTATTACTTGCAAAAACATAAAAATAATATGTTACACCATGTGTTAATGCTTTAAATACTTTTTTTCTAGTTTTATAAAAATCATAACGAACTTTATTAGTTATGCTGTCTAATGTTAATTGTCCATTTACAATAGCAAGATTGTCAATAGGAGCTCCTTCGCTACAAAGACAGTAATAAGAAATAGAACCATGTCCTTTTATAGAAGAAATTTCAACAGAAATTTCTCCGATAGAATTAGTACGTTTCAACATAAATGTATCTATACGATTTAAAGGAATATTGCTTTGAGGCATACTAGAAGTAGGAGTAAAACCACTCAAGATGATTATTGATTCATCACCATTAGCAATGCCATCAACATAAGAAGCTAATAAATCCATACTACTTGTCAATTTTTTTTGACAGTTTGTAAAAGCAGTTTTTTTAACAGCACCATAAGTGGCATAATCAGCAGCGGCAGTATTAAAGTCAGCTTGGATGTGGGTGAATTCAGCCTCGGTCATAGGAGGTGAAGAGAATGTTGTGGCATTAGTATAAATGCCAGTTGCTACTTGTGTAGCCTTGTTTTCCAAAGTAGATACACTAACTTTGTGATAATCTAATTTACAATGTGAAAGTGCCATAATAAATAAAATTACAGATTAATAAATAAGTTAAAACTCAAATATCTCGATAACAAATTTAAAACGCAGTTTATAACTAATTACCGAAAATATATCTTTAAATACATCTCAATTTTATAGTATAAAATTATCTTTTTGTAGTGCAATGCAGCATTATACATTAAAATTACAAAATCTTTTTCTTTGCTTATTTCTTTTTTGAATTTATTTGCAATAGTATCGATGACTAGCGTTTACACAATCAAAATTAGGCCTTTTCTTACTGTTTTTTTATGAAGATAAATTGGATTACACCATTATTATATCCGCATGAATGATTCGGATACCCGATTACATCATTCCGATATCCGCGTGAGTGATTCGGATACCCGATTACACCATTCCGATATCCGCTTGAGGAATTCTGATACCCGCGTGAGTGATTCGGATATCCGATTGTTCCATTCCGATATCCGCGTGAGTAATTCGGATATCCGATTACACCATTCCGATATCCGAACGACTGATTGCGTTAACGCAATGAATAGAAACAATATGTTTTTTATTCTATTACTATATAGGTTTGTCTTTTTACTATATAGGACTTATTTTGTTTAGATTAAAAAGTTATAAAAATTAGCAGAAAATATAATTTCTTATATAATTTCTACTTTTTTTAAGTTTAATTGTGATATTTGAGCTTTAATAACCAAATTTTTAAAGCAACGAATTATACCTACATTCTTTTTTAATATGCGTAACCTACTATTTTTTATCCTTTTTTGCTTTTTACCATTTACTAGTTTAGGACAAAAATTAGAATTTAATGGTGAATTTATTTTATTTAAAGAAGCCAAAACAAAACAACCAGTTCTCATTATTAATGATTCATTGGCTTACAAAGGTTTTGCAATGAAAAAAATTGCATTTAATCACACCGAATATCCTGCTAAGTTACAAGAATATAAGTTTTTTAATATTGGAACAAAAACCTATTTAGTTCATGAAGGTTGTGGACCTGTACTTGAATATAGAAACGATTCTATTGTTAGAATTGATAACTCTTTTTTGCACAGAAATCAATTTCGAGCTGTTCGGTTTACTTACAATAATGAAATATACTTTTATGGGGGTTATGGCTTGTTTACTTTTAAAAATATTCTAACTAAATATGATTTTCAAACTCGTGAATGGATAGAAGTAAAAACAAATAGTGATTTACCTTTAGAACCAAGAGAGAATGCCTTAAGCTATTTAATTGATAACAACTTATATGTTTTTGGCGGAATTACCAAAGATGAAAATAAAATTGTAGGAGGAAAACATTTAGATAATAAAATTTGGCGACTTCATTTACCAACTATGAAATGGACTTGTCAAGGGATCGTAAATAACATTTCAAATTATGATTTTATTGTAAATAATATATTTATTAATAATCAAGAAAATTTGTATCTTCTTACAAATGAGTTTAATATCGTAAATTTAAAAAAAAACACTTTAGAAAAATTTGAAATAAATTATTCTACAAAAATTTTCTCAAGTTATATGGAGGACAATAAAATTATAAGTGTGGTTAAAAATAATTTAAAAGAAGATAAATTATTCAAAATTTTGACAGTCAAACAAATAAAAGGAAAATATATTTCTAATTCAACGTTTATTTTAGTTAAATCTTTATCACTAAAGTATATAATTATATTTATTTTATTTTTAATTATATGTATTTTACTTTTTACATTTAGAAAAAAAATT
>CAIRMK010000528.1 GCA_903879645.1 uncultured Bacteroidota bacterium | reverse complement strand
CATTAAAAATATCTTTAATATCCCAACTTTGACAATCTTTTAAGTGAGAAGCTGAAATTAGCGGTGCTCCAGCTGTTGCGCTAGCAACACCACCAGTCACTGAATAAAGTGTTTTAGTAATATATCCACCATCTCTACCCAAACCATCATAAGCATGACAACCGCTACAAGTATAGAAACTTCTATTTTTTTGTCCTGTTTGTCCAGTTGGTGGGCTTGCAATATCTGCAATTGTTATTGTTGGGTCATTGGCTGCACTTGCTGCAGGCCATCCTAAAGCATCAGCAGGCCAACCTGCGTCCACATGTTCAAAATTATTAAATAACTTCGCTCCATTTACCGCATCAGCATTGTCATAAGATGCTTTGTCACCAGCTTGTGGGTCAACATAAATGTCATGGGTACAACTTTGTAACATATAGGCAATGATTCCTATCATTACTATGTTAAAACTTCTTGTTTTCATAATATTAAAATTTAGTTAAAAAATTATAGTGTAAATTTCCAGTTTATTATATGTTTGAAAGATGATATAAATCATATATCACTTTTTATTTTTTAATATATTAGGAATGTTTTTATATAATTATCATTCCGAAACCCCAATGAATATTGATGCTTTCAAGGATGTTTCTTTTTTCTTTTTTTTTAAATTTTTAAATCGTGAGGGATGATTTATTTTTTATTACAAAAACGAGAAATCGTTATAGTTGATAATATTGTTTTAATATATTAAAAAAGAATATTAAAGATACTCTATATTTGTATGGCAAAAAAATATAATTCAATAAAATAGTATATAATCATGAGCATTATTATTAAAATACACGCAAGACAGATTCTTGATTCAAGAGGAAATCCTACTATTGAAGTAGATGTAGTAACAGAAAATGGCGTTCTTGGACGTGCTGCAGTCCCTAGCGGGGCTTCAACAGGAGAACATGAGGCAGTTGAACTTCGTGATGGAGGAAAAGCCTATATGGGAAAAGGAGTTTTAAAAGCAGTTGAAAATGTGAATACTAAAATTGCACCAGAATTATTAGGCGTTTCTGTATTTGAACAAAATCTAATTGATCAATTAATGATTGAATTGGATGGAACTGCCAACAAAGGAAATCTTGGAGCTAATGCTATTCTTGGAGTTTCTTTAGCTGCTGCAAAAGCGGCTGCCAATGAATTAGGATTACCTTTATATAGATATGTTGGTGGTGTTTCTGCCAATACTTTACCTGTTCCAATGATGAATATTATCAATGGAGGTTCGCATTCTGATGCGCCGATTGCTTTTCAAGAGTTTATGATTATGCCGGTTAAAGCAACATCATTTACTCATGCGATGCAAATGGGAACTGAAATTTTCCATAATTTGAAAAAAGTATTACACGATAGAAATTTGTCAACGGCTGTTGGTGATGAAGGTGGATTTGCACCTAATCTTCCTGGAGGGACTGAAGATGCTATTGAAACTATCAAAAAAGCAGTTGAGAATGCAGGATATAAATTTGGAGATGAAGTAATGATTGCTTTAGATTGTGCTGCTTCTGAATTTTATGTTGATGGGAAATACGACTATACTAAATTTGAGGGACCAACTGGGAAAATTAGAACGTCTAAAGAGCAAGCGGAATATATGGCTGAATTAGCCACTAAATATCCAATTATTTCTATTGAAGATGGAATGCAAGAAAACGATTGGGATGGATGGAAATATTTAACGGAATTAATAGGAGATAAAGTTCAGTTGGTTGGTGATGATTTGTTTGTTACTAATGTGGAGCGTTTGTCTACAGGAATTGAAAAAGGAATTGCCAATTCAATTTTAGTAAAAGTAAACCAAATTGGAACTTTAACAGAAACGATTGCCGCGGTGAATATGGCTAAAAATGCAGGCTATACTTCTGTAATGTCACATCGTTCTGGTGAAACAGAAGATAATACAATTGCTGATTTAGCCGTTGCATTAAACTGTGGTCAGATTAAAACCGGTTCCGCTTCACGTTCGGATAGAATGGCGAAATACAACCAATTGTTGCGAATTGAAGAGGAATTGGGAGATACTGCTTATTTTCCTGGTTTGAAAGCTTTTAAACAATAGTGTTCTGTTGATTTAGATTGCTTTTACAATTTTATATAAGGGTTAAGGTTTATACTTTAACCCTTTTTTTGTTTTTTCCTTGTTTTATGGGGCTTCCGTGTATCACAAATTTGTTTCCGTGTATTGTAAAATAGTTTCCTAGTGTTACAAATTAGCTTCCTAGTATCATAAATTAGCTTCCGTGTATTGCAAATTAATTTCCTAGTATTATAAATTAGTTTCCTAGTATTACAAATAGGTTTTCTAGTATTACAAATTAATTTCCTAGTGGGGCAAACTATATTCCGTATATCATAAATTAATTTCCAAGTATTACAAATTGGTTTCCGTTATTTTTAAACACATAAGACACAAAAGGGTTTCTTTATTTGTTGATTTTAACCTCATAGATTTTCTTTAGTAAATTAAAATGGTTTCGTTTTGGATGGACTACATTGTGATGAGATGTAAAAAAAACCGCTTCAATAAGATTGAAGCGGCCTTACAATTGGGGGAATTGATTTATTGGGGTGTTGGTGGCGTAGGTTTTGGTTTTTTGGTAGCGTTTAATGTTTTTGCTACTTTAGCGAAACTGAATTGGTCTTTTAGAGCTGGTTTGTCTTTTAGAAATTTTGATGAAATTCTGGTAATAGTGATTACTTTGTTATAAATTTTATTGAATTCCATAACGGCTTCGGAAGTGATTACTTTTCTTTCTCCTTTGTTTCCTTCTTGGATAACATTAGCTGTTTTTAGTGTGTCGGCATAGGCAGTTATGTTGTCTAATGCTAATGCTGCTGTTCCTTTGTCTACGATTTCTGTTTTTAATTCAGGGGTTAGATTGGTTTTGTATTGGTATAACAGATTGATTAATGCTTCTTGGTCTCTTTTTTGAGCGTCTTTGTGGTAGGCGGTGAAGCCTAATTGGTTGAGGATTTCAGATTGACGCGCAGGTGTGTCTTTGAAATCTTCTACTATTTGTATTTTTACTTCTGCTAAATCTTTGATTGCATTGTTTTGAATGTTGTAGACTACTTGTGTAGACTCGCGTAATTTTTTTGCGCTGTCAACTCCTAAATGAATTTGAATTGCTTTATCGATTTGAATTTTTAAATCATCAAAGAAAGGGTCTGCCCATGTGGAACGTTTGGATTGTAAGAATGTTTTGTTGGCAATAGCACTTTCTGTGATTGTTGCTGCTGTAATTAGCATGTCAACATCTTTGACTTTGTAGTCTCTAGGAATGGTTGTAGTCATAGTTTTTAGTTTTAATTATTATTAATTTGGATTGTGCAATACTAATTTCTTAATATTTGCTTAAAATTAAATTCAAATATATTTATTGAAAAATTAAATCGATGAAAAGCTACTATTTCGGTTGAATGGTTGTTTTTTTGAGGCTTGATTATACTTTTTAATAAAAATGATTTTTAGAAAACATCAAAATGGAATGATTAGATTTTATATATTTACAATTGTATTTACCTAAAAATAAATAATTTTTATATGCAAACAGAAGCCATTTTTGAAAACATTGCGAATAGGATTATTGAAGAAATTAAAGCTGCAAATAAGTCGATATATATTGCGGTGGCTTGGTTTACCAATAAATCTATATTTGAAGAACTCCTAAAAAAAGCTAAACAAGGTTGTAGTATTCAAATCATTATTTCAAATGATGAAATCAACGAGAACTCTTCTATTGATTTTGAACTGTTAGAAAAATCAAATGGGAATGTGTATAAGATAGGAAATGGCGGAAGTGAATTGATGCACAATAAATTTTGTGTAATCGATTATAATACAGTTATTACAGGTTCATATAATTGGAGTTATAAGGCTGAAAGTAATTTTGAAAATATTGTTATTAACACTAATGATACTTTACTAGCAAAACAATTTGTTAAAGAATTTATTCAAATCAAACTAAAATATTATCCTAACGATGCTAAAATTGATAAAGATTTTCCATTGGATAAAATTATTAAACGACTTGAGATTATAAAGAATTTTATCCTACTTGAGGATATTGATGATGTTAAAAATGCTGCCCAAAAACTAATTGAATACCAGTTCAACAATGATATTGAATCTATAATTACAGCTATTAATAGAAAAGAATATACTAATGCAATTTCTTTAATCCAAAAATTTGTAACTACTTATCAGCAATTAGCTGTATGGAATGATCCAGAAATTGCAGGAATTAGACTTGAAATTAAATTATTGGAAAGTCAAATTAATGCTTTTGATAATGAAAAGATAGAATTAGAAAAAGTATTATCTGATTTTCAACATCGCCATACTTTGGAATTGGGGACTTTGATTTTAGAAGTTTTAAAACTTCGTAAAATAAAATACAAAAACCATGAAAAAGAAGCCGAAGCCAAAGCTGATTATGATAACTATAGTGAACAATTTGAGACAGAAAAAGAGAAGATACAGTTTGAGTTAAATGAAGAAGAGAAGCTGGAACTTAAAAAGAATTTTAGAAAAGCTACTACACTTTGTCATCCTGATAAAGTAAGCGAAGAGCAAAAAGCCGAAGCTGAAATGATTTTTATAGCACTTAAAAAAGCGTATGACGAACATGATATTGAAAAGGTAAATCAAATACTTAACGATTTGCAAACTGGAAAATCTTTTACCTTACAAACTGATAGCATAACTGATAAAGAAAAATTGATTATTGCTTTGCAACAACTAAAACAAAAATTAAAAAAATTAGAAAAGGAAATTATCACACTAAAAGAAAGTGAAACCTTTGCAACAATAACGAATATAGCGGATTGGGACACCTATTTTAAAGAAACAAAGAATCAATTAGAAAACGAATTGCAAAATTTAACCCTTGAACTAGAAAATTAAATTATGGAAGAGCAAAATAAACTAATCTCAATAGATTCTAACAATTTAGTAAAGAAAGTAAATACCAGTATTTCTATTACGAATAAATTGATTGCAGAGAATAATAGGCAATTGGTGAT
>CAIRMK010000527.1 GCA_903879645.1 uncultured Bacteroidota bacterium | reverse complement strand
CCAAAAGCGAAAGCTAAAAAATAGTTAATTACTTTTTTATAAATACAAATCCTATTGCGCTACTGGTGTAATAGGATTTTTTATTTTTACTAAAAATATCAATATCAAAAATCAAGTAATAAATAATAAATATGCTAATTCTAATATCTAAAATCTAAAATCTAATATCTAAAATCTAATATCTAAAATTATGAACTCCCGACAACTCCAACTTGATGCTTTTAATAGATTGTTAGATATTATGGACGATTTGCGTGCCAAATGTCCGTGGGATAAAAAACAAACACTGGAAAGTTTACGACATCTAACGATTGAAGAAACCTACGAACTTGGCGATGCTATTCTCAACAACGATTTGCAAGAAATCAAAAAAGAATTGGGCGATTTATTATTGCACATTGTTTTCTATGCCAAAATAGGAAGTGAAACCAACGATTTTGATATGGCAGATGTTTGCAACGGAATTTGTGACAAACTGATCCACCGTCATCCGCATATCTATGGCGATGTGATGGTAGCCGATGAAGAAGAAGTAAAACAAAATTGGGAAAAACTAAAATTGAAAGAAGGTAAAAAATCAGTTTTAGAAGGTGTTCCCAAAGGATTACCTGCTTTAGTAAAAGCCAGTCGCATCCAAGATAAAGTAAAAGGAGTAGGATTTGATTGGGAAGAGCCACATCAAGTTTGGGATAAAGTGCAAGAAGAACTACAAGAACTGCAAGAGGAAGTAAATGTAGGCAACCAAGATAAAATGGAAGCGGAATTTGGAGATGTTTTATTTTCTATGATTAATTACGCTCGATTTTTAAATATAAATCCTGAAGATGCCTTAGAACGCACCAATAAAAAATTCATTACACGGTTTCAATATTTAGAAAGTAAAGCTGGCGAACTAGGAAAACCTTTAATGGATATGACGCTTGCTGAAATGGATGTTTTTTGGAACGAAGCGAAGAAGTTGTAAACTACTGGCAAAATTATTAAATACTCAACTATAATTTAATTTCTTTAGATTTAATTCCTACAATTGTTACTACTGTTACATTGCCACAGATGCACAGATTAAAAATAGTATTAAAATCTGTGAATCGGTGGCTGTTATTTAACTACTACCTTTGGGTGCTGCACTGTCACGAGTTAATTTATTAAACTTAAGCCGTAATTACTTTTTTATAAAAGCGTCTTCCATTCCAATCAATAGAAAGAATATAGGTGGCATGCGAACTCAAATTAGCGTATTTTAAATCTAAAATTTGTCCTTCCAAATTCACTACACGCGTATCAATTATGCCGCCATTGATGGATAATAATGATAATTGTATGTTAGTGCCTACTTTTTCTGGGAATTGAAGACTAAAACGCCCATCGACACATGGATTGGGATAAAGCACTATGTTTTTATTGTTATCATCTTCAAAATTGACAGTGCTCAACAACGTACTATTGAATATTGGAAGTTTTACGAAGGAATTTCCTAGTACTTGTGTAGCTTCTGCTTCCGTCATACACAACCAATCTTGCATCACCGTAGTATACAATTGGCGATAATCAAATTGCATTGGTACTTGATCGTTTACCGTAGCATTTGTAGGCAATACGGGTGATGTTCCAATCATTCCTGGCACAGGATAAGCCGTTCCGCTTACTTGTGTCGGACTTGTATTCAATGCCGCACCAAAAAAGATGACCGGAGCTGCCGATCCGTGATCGGTGCCAAGACTTCCATTGCTGATAATACGTCGTCCAAATTCACTAAACGTCATTCCTGTAACCAAATTATCTTTGCCCATGGCTGTTAAATCTTGTTGGAACGCACTTATCGCTTGGGATAGAATTGTTAAATTGGTGGCTTGTGCTCCTAAAGTTTTATCTGTGTCACTAACTTGGTTATCGTGAGTATCGTGTGTCTTTGGATGGTTTACAATATAAATTGGTGTCTTTAAACCACCGTTTATCAACTTGGCAACAATTTTTAATTGGTCGGCTAAACTATTGTTAGTAGGATAAGTAACGCTCGTACTTAAAGTAGTATTGTAAGCATTTTGAATTACCGTTTTATAAATGTTACTTTGATCTTTCATCAATCGAAGAAAACTCAATTCGTGCCCATAATCAGAGTTGGGTGCGGGATCGGTAATCCCATTGATTACATTTAATAAGGTGTTGGGATTTGGTGCACTGTATCCCATATTCATATTGGGTCCTTGCAACGAAAAAGGAAGTGTAGAACCTATTTGAATGGCTAATGGATCAGGCATATCAGTTGTAGGATAACCGTTAGGGTAGTTTGGGTATTTTATATCTAAGGCCCTTCCCAACCATCCACTATCTAAAACTACATTACTATCGGAACCGGTAAACCAAATATCGGTGGCTCTAAAGTGACTAAAGTTCGGATTGGGATACGACACCCCTTGTACAATCATCATCTGCCCATTATCATACATGGTTTTCATTTCTGCCATAGCGGGATGCAATCCCGTAGTAAGGTTATTGGCTAATGACAAGACGCTACTTTGCGGCATTAAGATATTGGACCGTGCATTGACTAAACTACTCCATTGGTCCACTGGAAAAATAGTATTTAAGCCATCATTACCACCATTTTGTTGTACAATGACTAATATTTTTCCACAATTAACGGCGGCCAATGCCATTTTTTCTAACGTATTGCTATCCATTTCTGAGGAAGCCATTACGGGAATTCCTTTTAGAAATAAAGGAATAGTAGCTACTGCTGTCGTTTTGATAAAATTTCTTCTTTTCATGACGTTACATTAATTGATATTCCGCTAATTGCGTAATGGTTTGCAATAATCCTTTTAATCTTGTTTTCACCGTACTGAGGTAAGTAGCATTCGTTGGGTCACTCGTATAATTTTGCCAAGCAGTAGTCCAATAGCCATTGGTCGTTTGGTTGGATAATAAATTTTGCGACTTTAAAGTACTCTTTACGGTAGCACTCAAATCAATGGGTAATAAGTAATCTACGCAAGTCTGCACTAAAGCATCAGGGTCACTGATGGTCGCATCTGGAAATTGTTGCACCCAAGCAATAACATCTACTTGTAAGATTGTAGTAGAGCCGTTATTGGAAAAAGTAGAGCCATTAAAGATGGTATCAATAAATAAAGACCTTTTTTGAATGGTATTCGAATTAATCCAATATTCGTGGAAATTAGGATTCTGATAAAAAGCACTCCAACCCGAAACATTGGCCACCGAACCCATCACTTGATTGGTTGTTTGCAAATAATTGTTTGTAAGGGTGCCCCACAAATTATATTGTGCTTGATAGTTCGTAGCATCTGTTATATTCGTACTTGAATTAAACTGTCGTAAAGAGCCTATAACCAAGTCAAAAGGAGATTTTATATAAACACCTACATTGGCCATATCATAGAAATGTTGGCTTTTAAAAAGTGCCTCTAAGACCGGAGCAATTTCCCAATTACTTGCTACAAAAAGTTGCGCTAAAGGTGTAATTACATTTGCTTCAATGTTGGCATCAATATCATAATACACAAAATAACGGTACAATCGTCGGCAGATGTATTCCGATACCACTTGGGTTTTGGTAAAAATCAGGTCAAAGAATGCATCGATTTCGGTACTACCTTGATTGGCAATAGTCGCATTATTAAAAAAGGAAGAAAATATTTTAGTAGTGGTGTCGTGTCTTGAGTTGATATAACT
>CAIRMK010000526.1 GCA_903879645.1 uncultured Bacteroidota bacterium | reverse complement strand
ATTTAATCGATTTTGCTGGCGAGGAAGTGGGAAAGGCTCAGGTCGCAAATTCGGATATTGAACAGGAAATCAGTATTTCCAAAAAATTTATTCGAGAAATTAAAACGGAGCTACGCGTCCCAAAACTTATCGATATACGAACTTTTTTAGATAAGGGGCTTATAGTGTTATGTAACATTAATGGCAATGCATTATATGGCCACACGGGCTACACGAGCTTTGATAGCGGGGATTCCAAGTTCAGGAAAAGAACACCATTCTTCTGAACCTAATATGATTTTGTTTAGCGGCATTTTTATCGTATTAATTCTAAAAACTAAACCATTAAGAAGTTAAGTTTCATTAAGCAATATAAACTTAATTTTCCTTAATTTCTTAATGGTTTAAAAAATTATTATTTTAATAATATTAACTTGTTGGTTCACCAGCTTTTTGAATGCTAACATTCAATTCAGTTGCTCCGTCTTCGATATCCATAAAAATTTCATCTCCAGACATAATTTTTGAAGTAATAATTTCTTCTGCAAGTGTATCTTCAACATATTTTTGAATAGCTCTTTTCAGTGGTCGTGCACCAAATTGTTTATCAAAACCTTTCTCAGCAATATAGGCTTTCGCTTTATCAGAAAGAGATAATGTATATCCTAAATCTGCTACACGAGCATATAATTTTTTAAGTTCAATTTCGATAATTTTGTCAATATCGTGTTTTTCTAATGAATTGAATACAATTACATCATCAATTCTGTTTAAGAACTCAGGAGCAAAGGTTTTCTTCAACGCATTTTCAATGATACCTTTTGAATTATCATCTGCTTGCGCAACTTTGGCAGCAGTACCAAATCCAACACCTTGTCCAAAATCTTTCAATTGACGAGCACCTACATTAGAAGTCATAATAATGATAGTGTTTTTGAAGTCTATTTTACGACCCAAACTGTCTGTTAAATAACCATCATCCAAAACTTGTAACATCATATTGAAAACATCAGGGTGTGCTTTTTCAATTTCGTCAAGAAGTACCACACAATAAGGTTTTCTTCTCACTTTTTCGGTTAATTGTCCGCCTTCTTCGTATCCAACGTATCCTGGAGGTGCACCAATTAATCTTGAAACCGCAAATTTTTCCATGTATTCACTCATATCGATTCGGATAAGAGCATCTTCTGAATCAAATAATTCTTTAGCTAATACTTTTGCCAGTTGCGTTTTACCAACACCCGTTTGTCCTAAGAAAATAAACGAACCGATTGGTCGATTTGGATCTTTCAATCCGGCACGATTTCTTTGAATTGAACGAGCAATTTTCATTACCGCTTCTTTTTGTCCAATTACTTTTCCTTCCAATAATTCAGGTAAATTAGCTAATTTATTGCTTTCTGTTTGCGCAATTCTGTTTACTGGAATTCCGGTCATCATAGAAACTACATCGGCTACATTGTCTTCTGTAACTTCTATTCGATTGTTTTTAGAATCTTCTTCCCATTGTTCTTGTGCAATAGCAAGGTCTTTTTCTAATTTTTTTTCATCGTCACGAAGTTTGGCTGCTTCTTCATATTTCTGTCTTTTTACAACCGTATTTTTAAGTTCACGAACCTCTTCTAATTGACGTTCTAATTCCAAAATTTGCTTAGGAACATCAATGTTTGTAATGTGAACTCTAGAACCCGCTTCATCCAAGGCATCAATAGCTTTGTCTGGTAAAAAACGTTCCGACATATAACGGTCAGTTAATTTTACACAAGCCTCAATAGCTTCTTGTGAATAGGTTACATTGTGATGGTCTTCGTATTTGTTTTTGATGTTATTCAAAATTATAATGGTTTCTGCCACCGAAGTTGGCTCCACTATTACCTTTTGGAAACGTCGTTCTAAAGCTCCATCTTTTTCAATATATTGTCTGTACTCATCCAAAGTAGTAGCACCAATACATTGTATTTCCCCTCTTGCTAATGCAGGTTTAAACATGTTGGAAGCATCCAGCGAACCAGTTGCTCCACCTGCACCAACAATTGTATGAATCTCATCAATAAACAGAATGATATCGTCATTTTTTTCTAACTCATTCATTACTGCTTTCATTCTTTCTTCAAATTGTCCACGGTATTTTGTGCCCGCTACTAAGCTTGCTAAATCTAGTGTTACCACTCTTTTGTTAAAAAGAATACGGGACACTTTCTTTTGGATAATTCGAAGTGCCAATCCTTCAGCAATAGCAGATTTACCAACACCTGGTTCTCCTATTAATAATGGGTTGTTTTTCTTTCTACGGCTTAAAATTTGAGAAACTCTTTCGATTTCTTTTTCACGGCCTACAACAGGGTCTAATTTTCCTTCTTCAGCCATTTCAGTCAAATCACGACCAAAGTTATCTAGAACTGGTGTTTTAGATTTTTTGTTGGATTTATTGGAAGGAGTATTGAAATTCTCTCCTTTTAAACTGTCATCTTGTCCTGAATCTTCATTGTAAGATTCGTTTTTGGGTAGATTTTCTAAAAAATCATCTTCTTGTGGTGTCATATTCAAGTATTGTTCTTTAGCTACTTCATAGTCAATTTTTAACTTGTTTAATAGCTTTGTTGTCGGATCATTTTCATTTCGTAGTATGCACAACAATAAATGTGCAGTACTAATTGACGTACTTTGAAAAACTTTTGCTTCCAAAAAAGTAGTCTTCAAAGCTCTTTCAGCTTGACGAGTTAAGTGTAAATTCTTTTTTTCTAAACTCGTTTCAATATTAGGGTTTGGGGGGCTTAATATTTCAACT
>CAIRMK010000525.1 GCA_903879645.1 uncultured Bacteroidota bacterium | reverse complement strand
CTTTTTAGTGTTGAAGAAGCTCTTTTTAGTGTTGAAGAAGCTCTTTTTAGTGTTGAAGAAGCTCTTTTTAGTGTTTAAGACGAGACTGGACATAATTTTTGGAGACTAGACAGAATTTTGTGTAAACTCCAAAAATGCTTAATGTTTTATATTTATAACTATTCCCAAATATAATTAAAAATTTTATCTTAAAGCTATACTTTCAAAATAATATTCATCTTAACTATAATTTATGCTAGAAGTATTTTTAAGTAATCTATAGCAATGAGTTTAAAAACTAGTCTTGCGAAAAGACAGAAATCTAATAGACATCA
The DNA here is from genome assembly GCA_903879645.1 of uncultured Bacteroidota bacterium. Taxonomy (GTDB): domain Bacteria; phylum Bacteroidota; class Bacteroidia; order Flavobacteriales; family Flavobacteriaceae; genus Flavobacterium. The sequence continues at coordinate 5,299 of CAIRMK010000525.1, read as the reverse complement.
ACCATTATTTTTCAATAAAATCACTTAAATTCGCATTGCTTTTTTAGTAAATAATGAACCACGTTTGTAACAAATCTTATTTTTTATAGACTACTAACTAACAAACAAATTAACCTTATCTATTTTCAAAATGAAAAAAATTATTGTATCCCTAATCGTTGCTGTAATGCTCATCCCAATGAGCGTTAAAGCCGATGAAGGAATGTGGTTTCTAATGTTCATCGAACGTTTGAATCACCGCGACATGGAAAAAATGGGCTTGCAATTGACAGCCGAAGAAATTTACAGCATCAACCACCACAGTTTAAAAGATGCTATTGTACAATTTAATGGAGGTTGTACTGCCGAAATTATCTCTAAAGACGGTTTGGTATTAACCAACCACCACTGCGGATATGATGGAATTGCAGAACTTTCTACACCAGAACACAATTTGCTAAAAGACGGTTTCTGGGCAGCCAACAGAGCTGACGAAAGAAAACCATCTAGCTTATACGTGCGTTTCTTTGTTCGTATGGACGATTGTTCTAAACGTATTTTAGCAAAAGTAAATCCATCAATGAGCGAGGCAGATAGAGAAAAAGCCATCAATGCCGAAATCGCTTTAATTGAAAAAGAAAACAACGAAGGCGGAAAATATACCGTTTCTGTTCGTCCGTTCTTTCAAGGAAATGAGTACTACTATTTTGTATATCAAGATTACAAAGATGTACGTTTAGTAGGAGTACCACCAGAAAGTTTAGGGAAATTTGGTGGAGACACTGACAATTGGGAATGGCCACGTCAAACTGCCGATTTCTCTATGTTTAGAGTCTATGCTGATAAAGATGGAAATCCAGCCGATTATTCTCCAAACAATGTTCCATTGCAACCAAAACACTATTTACCTGTTAATTTAAAAGGAGTTAAAGAAGGTGACTTTGCTATGATTTTGGGATATCCAGGAAGAACCAACCGTTGGATGCCAGCAGGTGGAATTGAGCAAAACGTAAAATTTGCTTATCCTGCTTGGGTAGAAGGTGCTAAAACCGGAATGGACAATATGAAGAAATATATGGAAATGAGTGCTGCACTTCGTTTGGTATATGCTTCTAAATATGCTTCAACAGCTAACTATTGGAAAAACCGTCAAGGAATGATTGATGCTTTATCGAAAGCGCAAACCTCAAAATCGAAAGCTGCGCAAGAAGCTAAATTTGACGCTTGGGCGAACAAAGCGGAGAACAAAGCCAAATACGGAAACGTAGTAGCAACGATTAATAAGTTTTATGGTTTAACCAATGAAAAAGCGCGTCACGATAACTACTTACAACAATTATTCAGAACTTCTGCTCTAGGACCCGTAGCTAGAACATTAGGAAAACAATTGGATAACTTTGTGAAAGCCGATGCTGCAAAACGCGCAACATTAGCACCACAAATCATTGAAGGGGCGACTAAATTCTATGAAGATTTATATATTCCAGCTGAGAAAGATATTTTGGCGGCTCAATTGAAATTGTATGCTACAAAATCTACTGGATATGCAATTGCACCAATGGTTAAGAAAATAGGAGACGAAAACAATAATGATTTTACTAAATATGTAAATTCAACTATTGATTTAAGTTTGTTTTCTTCTTTGGACAAAGTGAAAGCATTTTTACAAGCGCCAAGTCAAAGCCAATTAGACAGCGATCCATTGTATGTTTTATCGAATGATATGTTGATGCATTTCAATTCAAAATCTGATGAAATTACAAAAGCTCAAAACGATTATAGTGCGGCGTTCCGTCTTTTAGTAGAAGGATTACAAGAGTCAAAAATTGGCACTGTTAAATATCCAGATGCGAATTCAACATTGCGTTTAACGTATGGTAAAGTTCGCGCATTGCCAGCAGACAAACGCAATCCAGTTGCAATTAACAACTACACTACTTTAGACAGTCAAGTAAAAAAATATAAAAAGGGAGACGAAGAATTTGACTTGCCAACTAAAGTTTTAGACATGGCAAAAAACAAAGACTACGGTCGTTATGGCGATAAAGACGGTTCACTTCACTTAAACTTCTTAACGGACAATGATATTACAGGAGGAAACTCAGGTTCGCCAGTTCTTAATGGAAAAGGAGAATTAATCGGTATCGCTTTCGATGGTAACATCGAAGCAATGGCAGGAGACGTAATCTTTGATGAAAAACTACAAAGAACCATCAATGTTGATATTCGTTATGTATTGTGGGTAATTGAGAATTTCTCAGGCGCTAAACACATTGTAGACGAAATGACTTTGGTGAAATAATTAAACCAGAATAAAAGTAAAACTCCGAATTAAGAAATTAGTTCGGAGTTTTTTTATGCAATTTTATTTAGCTACATCATTTTTCATACTTTTGGAGAATAATATATTTTAATGAATTTTATAAAGATTTTATTTTTTTTGATATCCTTTCAGATGGTAAGTGAAACCAATTTTGAAAAGGCAGAAAAATTATTCCAACAAGAAAAATATAATCAAGCTAAAGTACTTTTCGAAAGCTATTTAAAAGCCAATCCAAACAATTATAAAGCTATTGAATATCTTGGAGATATTGCAGGACATCAAAAAAAATGGGATGAAGCTATTAAGGATTATGAAATTTTAAAAAAGCAATTTCCCAAAACGGCTAATTATTATTATAAATATGGTGGTGCTCTAGGAATGAAAGCCAAATCAGTCAATAAGTTTAAAGCATTGGGAATGATTGATGAAGTGGAGAAATCTTTTTTAACAGCAGCCAAACTTGATTCTAAACATATTGATTCACGTTGGGCATTAGTAATGCTATACATAGAATTACCTGGAATAGTGGGAGGTAGTGAAAATAAAGCACAGAAATATGCTGATGAATTAATGAATCTATCTAAAGTAGATGGTTATCTTTCAAAAGGGTATATTGATGAATATTTCAATAGATACGATAAGGCAGAAATAGATTATACAAAAGCACATGAAATTGGGAATTCAAAAACTACATTTCAGAAATTATATAATTTATATTTGAACAAGATTAAAGACAAAACAAAAGCAAAAAAATTAAAGGAACAATTTGAAAAATAGTTGTCAGTTATCTGTTGTGTGTTTACTATAAATAAACCGACAACCAACAACTGACAACCGATAACATAAATAAATGAGAACACATTTCATAGCTATTGGCGGAGCAGCCATGCACAATTTAGCATTAGCCTTACACAACAAAGGATATCAAGTAACAGGTAGCGATGACGCTATTTTCGAACCATCAAAATCGAGATTAGAAAAGAAGGGATTACTTCCAGCAGAAATGGGCTGGTTTCCTGAAAAGATTACTGCGGATATTGAAGCCATTATTCTTGGAATGCACGCCAAAGCAGATAATCCAGAATTGTTGAAAGCACAAGAATTAGGGTTGAAAATATATTCCTACCCAGAATTTTTATATGAACAATCCAAAAACAAAACTCGTGTGGTTATTGGTGGGTCCCATGGAAAAACAACTATTACTTCTATGATTTTACATGTGATGCATTATCATAATATTGAGGTTGATTATATGGTTGGAGCCCAACTAGAAGGATTTGATACAATGGTACATTTAACACACGAAAATGATTTCATTGTTTTAGAAGGAGATGAATATTTGTCATCACCAATTGATAGACGTCCAAAATTCCATTTGTACCAACCCAATATAGCTTTGCTTTCGGGAATTGCTTGGGATCATATTAATGTTTTTCCAACCTTTGATAACTATGTAGAACAATTTGAAATTTTTGTTAATCAAATTACTAAAGGGGGAATTTTAGTGTATAACGAAGAAGATGTAACTGTCAAAAAAGTAGCGGAAGAAAGTACTAATCCAATTCGTAAAATACCATACACTACTCCAACCTACACTGTTGAAGATGGAACTACTTTATTAGACACTCCTGAAGGTCCAATGCCTATCGAAGTTTTTGGCGCACACAATTTAAACAATCTAGCTGGAGCAAAGTGGATTTGTCAAAATATGGGTGTTGACGAAGCCGATTTCTATGAAGCAATTGCAAGTTTTAAAGGAGCTTCTAAACGATTAGAAAAAATTGCAGAAGGAAAAGGAAAAGTAGCTTACAAAGATTTTGCACATTCTCCAAGTAAAGTTTCAGCAACCACAAAAGCTGTTAAAAATCAGTATCCTGATAGAAAATTAATTGCTTGTTTAGAATTACATACTTATAGCAGTTTGAATGCAGAATTTTTAAAAGAATACCAAGGAGCATTGGATGCAGCCGATATTGCAGTAGTTTTTTATTCACCTGATGCTGTAAAAATTAAGCAACTAGAAGAAGTAACTTACGACCAAATTGCACAGTCATTCCAAAGAGAAGATTTAATTATTTATACTAATCCTGCTGATTTCAAAAATTTCTTATTCAGTCAAAATTTTGATAATTCAGCTTTATTATTGATGAGTTCGGGTAATTATGGAGGATTAAATTTTGATGAAGTGAAGAGTTATATAATATAATTAAAAATTTAATTAAATATTTTGAGATTTTATTACTTGATTTGAAGTCTTTTTTAAATATATTTAGATTTGAAAAATTTTCAAATCCACATTATTTCTTATAATAAAAATAAACTTTTTATAACAAAAAACTCCTCAATTTCTTGAGGAGTTTGATATTAAGCTTGTCCAGTTGGACCAAAGTTTAAAGGGATTGGCGGTTGTTCAGAATCTTTAATTTCGCCATGAGCTTGTTCAAATCTATGAATATTTTCTCCTAATGCTTTCAGTAATCTTTTAGCATGTTGAGGCGTTAAAATAATTCTCGATTTCACTTTTGATTTTGGTACTCCTGGCATGATAGTTACAAAATCTAAAACAAATTCTGAGGGAGAATGATTAATAATTGCTAAATTAGAATAAATTCCTTCAGCAACTTTTTCATCAAGCTCTATGTTAATTTGTCCTGCTTGTGGTTGATTATTATCACTCATAATTAATATACGTATTCTTCTTTGTTAGCCATTAAATCATTGTAATCTTCTTTAGAACCAACAATGATATTGTCATAATCTCTCATACCTGTACCTGCTGGAATTCTATGTCCAACAATTACATTTTCTTTAAGACCTTCTAATGTATCAACTTTACCAGCAACAGCTGCTTCATTTAATACTTTTGTAGTTTCTTGGAAAGAGGCTGCAGAGATAAATGATTTAGTTTGAAGTGATGCTCTTGTGATACCTTGTAGAACTGGAGTTGCAGTAGCTGTAATAACATCACGAGCAACAACTAGATTTTTATCATTACGT
>CAIRMK010000524.1 GCA_903879645.1 uncultured Bacteroidota bacterium | reverse complement strand
CTGCCAATATCGAAATTGGAGAAATGGAACGCAAATTAGGACAATTAGGACTGATTGCGGGTATTGCTCCTACGTTTGGTTTTATCGGAACCATTTCGGGAGTTATTAAAATCTTTTATAGCATTTCACAAACCGAAGATATTAGTATCAGAAACATTTCAGGAGGGCTTTATGAAAAAATGATTAGTTCAGGTTCTGGACTTGTCGTTGGTATTATTGCTTATTCAGCCTATCACTTATTCAACGGAAAGATTGATAGTTTTGCGTTAAGCATTCAAAAACAAGTATTAGATTTTGTTAATATAATTCAACGTCCAAATGGTAAAACGAAATAAACGATTTCATGCCGAAGTAGCGACTTCGTCTTTGAGTGATATCATGTTTTTCTTGCTATTGTTTTTCCTAATCATATCAACATTAGCCAATCCGAATGTGATAAAAATGGCATTGCCAAAATCAAAATCAAATGAGAAAACCAACAAACAATTAATCAGTTTGTCGGTAACTGAAGACAAGCGATTTTATTTAGATAAGAATGAAGTTCCTTTTGATCAATTAGAAAGCACTTTATTATCTAAAATGGGAGCATCCAAAGACCAAACGGTTGTTGTTCGAATTCCTTTTAATCTTCAAGTGCAAGATTTAGTAGATGTATTACAAATAGGAGTGAAGAACAAATTAAAGTTTGTTATTGCAACGAATAATTCTAAGTAGATACACTAAAAATATAAATAACGAGTAAACAAAAAATGCTTCCAATCACGGAAGCATTTTTTGTTTTACAGATAAAGAATCATTTAATTTCTTATTGTGAAATTATATTGAATAGTTCCCACTTGCTTTTCGGTTCCATCGGGGCTAGCACTCCATTTCGTTTTCATGGCTGCAATTTTAGCTTGACTGGTTAAACAACTAGCCGAATTAGTAGTTCCTCTTGCTCCAGGTTTAGCGTCAATCACATTTCCGTTTTTATCCACAGTAATTTGAACTACTACAACCCCTTGTTCATTACAAGTATAAGAAGGTTGCGGTTTACTCAATGCTTCTCTACCAGCTAAAGCATATCCAGAGCCGTTTCCTTTACCATTCCCACTGCCATTTCCGCCGCCACTTCCACTACCAGAACCGGGTCCCGTTCCAGAGCCATTTCCAGGCCCTTTACCACCACCTGTTCCGCCAACAGAACCTCCAGCGCCGTTATAACCATTCGAATTGATATCACCATTGGCTTTTCCTTGGTTTCCGGGAGTATTGCTGTTGCCATCACCTCCTTTTTTATTTCCGTGAAGAATATTTGCCAAAGCATCATCTACTTTTCTTACCACAGGTTTTTTAACTTCAACAGGCTTTGCAACCTCAGGTTTAATTAAAGTTTTCGGATTTTTAACAGGCTCGTGTTTCGGAATAACAACATCCGTTTTATCGGCTTCATCGTCTTGCGAAATAATATCCTCTTGCGGCGTTGGAGTAGCCGTAGCTTGTTTGGTATTGTTTTTAACATCCAATTCCTTACTCTCAAAATTAGCGCCCGAACCAAAATCGGTATCGCCAAAGTTAACAGTAACGCCACCACCGCCACCGCCACCCGCTAAGGCTGCTAGCTCAGCATCGGAAGGAGGCCAAAAGCGAATAAAAAATAGAATCAAAAGCAAGACACCATAAATAAGCGTCGCTATAAGAAATGATTTTCTTTTTTCGGATGGAGTAGAATCTAAACTCATAGTAGCATCGTTTTATACTTTTAACGCTGAAATATACTAAAAATTGTGACTTAATCGAGTATTTCTTTTTGGGAACGCAAACTTTTAAAGAGCCAAAGGAATCCAATCACTCCCGAAATAAATGAGGCTATCAAGATCATAAATTTAGAAGTAGATACTATTTGCCCATCGTCAAACGCTAACAGCGTAATGAAAATTGACATTGTAAACCCTATACCTCCTAAAAATCCAACACCTATTAAGGTATTCCAATTCACATCTTCCGGTAATGTAGTCAACTTCAGTTTGACTGCTGCATAAATAAAACTCACTATCCCTAAAGGCTTTCCAATACACAATCCCACAAGTATTCCAATAGAATAGTGTTCCGAAAAAGTACTCATCCATTCTTTACTTATAATAATCGCAGTATTGCTTAACGCAAACAATGGAATGATTAAAAAAGCAACAGGTTTATGCAACCAACTTTGAAGTTTATGTGATATCGTGTCTTCGCTACCATCTCCAAAAGGAATAGTAAACGCCAGTAATATCCCTGTAATAGTAGCATGCACCCCAGAATTCAACATAAAATACCACATCAATACGCCTCCAATAAGATAGAGAAGCAAGCTTTTTACTTTAAATCGCTTCAATAGTAGCAATCCTCCAAAAATCGATAACGAAATCAAGAGATTTACAAAGTAAATCGTTTTAGTATAAAAAACCGCAATCATTATAATCGCTCCCAAATCATCTATCACCGCCAAAGCCGTCAAAAAAACCTTAACCGATAGCGGTACTTTATCGCCCAATAAAGATAAAATTCCAATGGCAAACGCAATATCGGTTGCCATTGGAATTCCATATCCAGATTGGGTGCTTGTCCCTAAATTAAATGATAAAAACAATAACGCAGGCACTATCATACCTCCCAAAGCGCCTACTATAGGTAAAATAGCATCCTTTATTTTTGACAATTCCCCTATATAAACCTCACGCTCCAATTCCAATCCTATCATCAAAAAGAAGATCGCCATCAATCCATCATTTATCCAGTACTCGGCATTGTGATTTCCTATTGGATGATGCCACACCGATAAATACTCCTGAGATACTGACGAATTTGACACTACCAACGACAAAATTGTGGCTAGTAATAGTACTAATCCTCCAGCCTTTTCGCTGTTAAAGAAAGACGTAAAGAGCTTTGTTAAATTCAATTATACTAATTGTTTCAAGGCAATTTCAAAAGCAGTCGCGCTAATATTCTTGGTGTCAGAGTTCAATTCGTGTGCTCTTTCAATAGCTTTTTTAATCGTTTCCGAAATATCATAAAATACTGCCTCGTCCGTCATTTGTACTTTTCTTTCCATAAAATAAGCAAACACACGAGCCATACCACAGTTCGAAATAAAGTCAGGAATCAAACTCACTTTACTATCCGTCTCTTCCATAATAGAACCAAAGAAGATTTCCTTGTCAGCAAACGGTACATTAGCACCACATGAAATCACTTCCAATCCAGAAGCAATCATATGGTCCAATTGGTCTTTTGTTACCAATCGCGAAGCAGCACAAGGCGTAAAAATGTCAGCCCCAAGTGTCCAAATGCGTTGATTAATTTCCTCAAACGGAATCATATGCTCCGCAACAAGTTTGTTACCATCTTTATTTAAAAACAAACGTCTGATTTCTTCAAACGAAAAACCATCTTCATTAATAATACCACCATCACGGTCAATAATACCAATCACTTTCACACCCATTTCTGCAAGATAAAAAGCCGCAGCCGAACCCACGTTACCAAAACCTTGCACTATCGCTTTCTTACCATGAAAATCACCACCATACGTGTTATAATAATGACGCACAGCCTCCGCAACACCATAGCCAGTAATCATATCGGCAACCGTATATTTTCTTAAAACATCAGGAGAAAACTTCGGATTCTCGATCACTTTAATAACCCCTTGACGCAATTGCCCAATTCTATTAATTTTATCTGCTTCTGTAGGTTTGAAATGACCGTTAAAAACACCCTCTTGCGGATGCCAAACCCCACATTCTTCCGTAAAAGGAATCACTTCGTGAATTTCATCTACATTCAAGTCGCCACCCGTACCATAATAACTTTTTAACAACGGAGAAACCGCTTTATACCAACGTTGCAACACCCCTTTCTT
>CAIRMK010000523.1 GCA_903879645.1 uncultured Bacteroidota bacterium | reverse complement strand
GGACTAGGTTGGACCAACTGGTTACGATTAATTTTATGGCTTGCCATTGGCCTTGTTGTGTATTTCTCGTATGGTAAGAAAAATAGCAAATTAAACAATACAGATAAATAATATAAGAATTCTTAACAAAAAGGCATTAAAATTTGATTTATCATTTTTTAATGCCTTTTTTATTTTAATAAAGTTATAAAGAAAAAATATTTTTACGATATTTGTAATGATGAAAAAATGGGACAACTTACTTATCCATCTAAAATTCCTCATCAAGAGAAATCCTGAATGAGTTGATTTAATGCGCAAATTAATCAATGTAGTAATTAATCAATTGTTACATTTTCAAATTGTTTAATCAATAAATTTAGAAAAATGCCATTTTATCACAAACTTGGAAACATTCCTCCAAAGCGTCATACACAATTCCGAAAACCAAACGGAGATTTATATTATGAACAACTTTTTGGAACGGTTGGCTTTGATGGAATGTCAACTAACTCCTATCACGAGCAACGTCCAACACAAGTAAAAGAAATTCGTTCACAATATAGTGTTGCGCCAACTATTGCAAAATCTAACAATATTCAATCTTATAAATTAAAAGGTTTTGAGGTGGAGCCACAAGACGATTTCTTAGAAAGCCGTAAAATTGTACTGACCAATTCCGATTGTCACATAGTTTTAGCAGCACCAAGAAAATCAACAACTGATTATTTCTACAAAAATACCGATTCCGATGAAATGATTTTCATTCATCAAGGTTCCGGAAAATTAAGAACCATCTACGGAAATCTTGATTTTAAATACGGTGATTATCTAATCATTCCACGTGGAATTATCTACAAAATTGATTTTGACACCAAAGAAAATCGTTTGTTTATTGTAGAATCCCATGCGCCAATTTATACGCCGAAACAATATAGAAATTGGTTTGGACAACTTTTAGAACATTCGCCTTTTTGCGAAAGAGATATTCGTCGCCCGTATGAATTGGAAAGCAACAATGAATTAGGTGATTTCATAATCAAAGTAAAAAAGAAAGACGAAATTTTCGAAATGGTTTATGCCACACATCCGTTTGATGTAGTTGGTTATGATGGATATAACTATCCGTATGCTTTTTCTATTCACGATTTCGAACCTATTACAGGTAGAGTTCATCTTCCTCCACCGGTGCATCAAACATTTGAAACATCCGCATTTGTAGTTTGTTCATTCGTTCCACGTTTGTACGATTATCACCCACAAGCAATTCCCGCACCATATAACCATAGTAATATAGATGCCGATGAGGTTTTGTATTATGTTGATGGTGATTTTATGAGTAGAAATGATATAAAACCAGGAAATATTTCGCTTCATCCAGCAGGAATTCCTCACGGACCACATCCAGGAGCTGCAGAAAGAAGTATTGGAAAAAAAGAAACGTTAGAATTAGCCGTTATGGTGGATACGTTTAAACCATTAATGGTTACAGAAGAAGCTATGAAAATTTCTGATGACAAATATTTCCAATCTTGGTTAGATTAAAAAAACAAAACAACTTTTGGTAAAGTTTACCATTCAAACAATATTAAATAATGGCAAAAGAAGTAAAATCCGTAGAATACGGACTAGAAAAAATATTTAGTGGAGCACAAGATTTCCTTCCGCTATTAGGGACTGATTATGTTGAATTTTACGTTGGAAACGCAAAACAATCAGCACACTATTACAAAACAGCATTCGGATTTCAATCTCATGCTTATAAAGGATTAGAAACAGGATCAACAGATTCTGTGAGTTATGTTTTAAAACAAGATAAAATACGTTTAGTTCTTACGACTCCTTTAAATAGTAATTCTCCAATCAACGAACATTTAAGAAAACATGGTGATGGTGTAAAAGTAATTGCTCTTTGGGTTGAAGATGCTAAATCGGCTTGGGAAGAAACAACTAAACGAGGTGCTGTATCTTTTATGGTACCTACAATCGAAAAAGATGAACATGGAGAAGTAGTGCGTTCTGGAATTTATACATATGGCGAAACCGTTCACATATTTGTTGAAAGAAAAAACTACAATGGTGCCTTTTTACCAGGATTCGTAGCATGGAAATCAGAATACAATCCCGAACCACTTGGATTAAAATATGTCGATCATATGGTTGGGAATGTAGGCTGGGGTGAAATGAACCAATGGGTAAAATGGTATGAAGATGTGATGGGATTTGAAAATTTCCTTTCGTTTGACGATACTCAAATTCATACTGAATATTCAGCTTTGATGAGTAAAGTGATGAGTAATGGCAATGGAAGAATTAAATTTCCAATTAACGAACCAGCTAAAGGAAATAAGAAATCACAAATTGAAGAATATATTGATTTTTATGAAGGACCAGGGTGTCAGCATTTGGCAGTAGCCACCGATGATATTATTTCAACCGTAGCAGGATTAAAAGCTCGCGGGGTTGAATTTCTTCCACCACCACCACAAGCATATTATGACGAAATACCAGCTAGATTGGGGGTTCACAGGGATATGATGAAAGAAGATATTAAAGAGTTACAAAAACTTTCTATTTTGGTTGATGCAGACGAAGATGGATATCTTTTGCAAATATTTACAAAACCAGTAGAAGATAGACCAACCTTATTTTTTGAAATTATTCAAAGAATGGGAGCAAAAGGTTTCGGCGCAGGTAATTTTAAGGCACTTTTTGAATCAATTGAAAGAGAGCAAGCTTTGAGAGGAACACTGTAGTTTTTTTAATTTTATTGAATAATAACCAAAATATAACGTTGTAGTTATAGTGTTTATAATAAAAATATGTTAAAGTCAATTTTTTATTAAGAATAATTCAAACAACTGATTTATATTTGCGCCATCAAAAGAGAAGGAGTGGTTTCCTTTAATTTTATATAAATTTTCATAATTTATAGTTTTTTGGTTGGTTAATAGCATAAAAACTCCGTCATTTATTTGACGGAGTTTTTTTGTTTTAAAAAAACCCTTGATAATGACTATTCCTACTGCAAATTAAAAATGCAGCCGTGCAAATAGAATTAGCAACCGTACTAATTAAAATATTCACGTTTCAAATGTCCCCGTCAAGTTTGTCGCTCAAGTTTGCAACGCTGCCCATGAAATTTGCAACGCTACTCATGAAGTTTGCAATACTGCCGACGGAATTTGCAAGCTTGCAAATTATACTGGGAAGCTTGACGGAGATATTTGCGTCGCTGCAAATCATTTTTGCAAGCTTAACGAAAACATTTGAAACGTGAATATTCTAATTTACAACATTAATTTTTTAATTTGCAGCGCAAAAAACTAGTTGGAATGTGTGTTTTTATTTGATGTAGATTGTTTTTGTCTTGTCCTAAAATAGATTTACACAAAGTTGTGCACTGAGATGCATGGAGTTTTTCGTTGAGATATTGTAATACGAATAGGGAGACTTTATTGAGTGTTATAGTACTATTGAACACTTTTCGGAGCTGGAATAATCACATGCTTATTTATTTATTAAAAATATAAAAACAATTTGAATGAATTGGAATATCATGTTGCTTTATGTTATAGCCAATGTAGTATTTGTTGCGTGGCAATTTTTGATTTGACTTTGGTAATTGTTTAAAAACAACCCCAATCATAAAAACTCTGTCATTAATTTGATTGGGTTTTTTTGTTTTAATACATTTGGAGCGAAAATTGCTATGCAACTATAACTTTGATATCCATTAACAAATGAAAAAAATAATTATACTTGCTTTATTTTTCCTGACTGTAAGTTTTGACAATCAAAAAAAGAATCGGCTTATGATGTCGGGGAGTGGTTTAAATTTAGAATTCATTATGGATTGGTTACTGCTGGTTATGCAACACTAGAGGTTAAAGAAGCGGTTAAAAACAACAAAAAAGTTTTTCACGCTATTGGTCATGGTTATACTACAGGCATGTCTAAATGGTTTTTTAAGGTAGAAGACAATTATGAGTCTTATTTTGATAAAGTTACGGGTAAACCATATCAATATGTTAGAAAAATTGATGAAGGCGGTTATACAAAAGACCAAGAAGGCTTTTTTAATCAAGACAGCAACAAGATATTAGTTAAAGATTATAAAAACAATACCGAAAAAACCTTTGCTGTTTCAGAGAATGTTCAAGACATTATTTCTACATTTTATTACCTTCGAAATAATCCAAACGTTGACAAGTTAAAGGTCGGTGAAT
>CAIRMK010000522.1 GCA_903879645.1 uncultured Bacteroidota bacterium | reverse complement strand
GGCTTCAGAGCGCAGTGCCATGATTTACACTCAGCGTAGGGAGGTGCATGTCTAGCTGACATGTTTGAGGAGCATCAACGTCGCGTCCGTCTTTTGTTCCGCTTGAGCCCGTCCGTCTTCGATTTGACTTCTTGAATTTTCTTGAAAACAAAATTGGGAATAACTATTTCTTGGGGCGTAAACCCTCCGTGAGAAAATCCATAAACTCCTTTAGATTTGAAAGGTCTATGACTTTTTGAAGCATATACGAAATTGTATTCTCCATATTTCTTATCAAAAGCAATCCAGTCTGTACCGCTTTGTTTATCTACTGTTCTGATAAATCTTTCGTGAACTTCTTTTTTACCTGTTGCATTTGGTTCTATTTTATCTGCTTCATCCAATAGACCTGTTAATACAAAACCGTGATCTGTTACTAAATGGACTTCATTATAACCCATATTGAGTAAAAGTGTAATTTTTTCACTTAATACTTTTTCAAATTCATCAAAAAGCTTGATAGCGCCTTGTTGTAATTTTTCACCAGCACTGTCAATATCCTTGTATGTAAGTATTAAATAATCATCTGACATTCCATAATGCAAAGCTTCTAAATTGATAAAAGTCAATTCCTTTCCTGATACTTCTGAAAGTTTCTTTTCACGGTCTTTGTGAATGGCTAATACTTCATTATTACCCACGTACAATGCACTCATATTGTGCTCTGTTTCTGAAGGCATATCTGCTAACATTGTATATTTTTCAATCTTGAATGTTTTTTCAAGTGATTGCGCTACAAATTCTGCAATTTCATAACGGACACCATCACCGACAATTATTGCCGTTTTTGGTTTTGCATTTTTTAATAATTCCGGTAAATATCCTTGTTGGTTGGATTTATATTCTTGTGTATATTCAAACCAATGTTGCAGCACTTGATGGTTTATGCTTTCATAATATTCTTGTAATGGTCTGATGATTTTTTCTTCATTTAGAAATTGAGCATACAATTTTCTGATTGCTCTATCTATGCTTTGAAAACTAGCCGTATAGAAAGTAACCGTTTTATCAAAACTATTGCAAGCTGTTAATGGTTTGCTATCAAACTCTATTATACTGATTACTTCTTTCCACCAAGTTGGGACAATTTTTGCTACTTTGTTGCTTGAAGCTCTTGTTTTTAGTTTGCTTGTTTTTTCCTTGATGTAGGCATTGTCTCTTATGTTTTCACAAATATTAGCTAAAGCCAATTTATCAATCGCTTCAAAACAATGGTCTGGATGAACTCCCCAAATATTTATACTGCTATTGATTTTGTACTTTGAAATGTAGCTTTTTAAACTATCTGAATACGTATTGCTGTCAACCCATTTGTAATAAATGTTTAGTAAATCGCCGTCAATAGCATTATTCACTAATTTATCAAAAATTAAAGTAGCAATCTCTGAAGCCAATGTTTTTGCTGGCTTATTCATATAAGGTTGCCCCAATAATTCAAATAATTTTTCCTCAAACAATCTTTTTATATCCTTGTCTTTACTATTCAAATATTCTTCCGGATTGTTTAAAAACGGAAGTAATTCGTCTTCAACTGTTACTAAACCTTCTAAATTTTGTAATATTTTTGTCCACCAACTGATGTCTTTACCCATACCCAACTTTGCAGCTGTTAAAAGCAACGGATTATCCATATTGACTTGTAATCCTGTATTAGTGAATAATTTATTTCGTAACCATTCGCTTGGTTTTGTTAAATCTAAACAACCGTGTGTGAAGCAATAGTCAAATAGAAAACTTAACTTATTACTATCACGAGTTACATAAAAAATTACTTTATCATTTTTATGTTTGCTTTCGGCATCATAACGTAGTAATAATTCTTCTTGGACTGTTTGCCATTCCTCTGTCAGTGCATTGTCTGTTCTTAAAATTATTATTCCTTGTTTTTCAACTAATGGCAATAGGAACTCACATTGACCTGTAGGGTCAAGTATTACAGCACGATTACGTTGTTGTAATTGGTTTTCTATATCTTGTATGAACCAGTTTTCAGTCATTACCAGTCAGCTTTGAGGTATTTTGTTAATTGTGGTGCTTTGAGTACATCAGCTCTTAGCAATCCTTTCTTTTGTAATGGCGCAATGTTTTTGCCTACACCATCGTCTAGCTTTGGATCATATCCTTCGGCAATGAGTTCCTCAATTTTGGCAGTGAATACTTTGATTTCGTCTAGTTGGTGCCTGATGGTTTCTTTTTCGTTTTGTGCCTGAGCCGTATTTACGTCTTGTAACTGAATTAAACGGTACTCTAAATTTTCTACCCTGTGTGCCAGATACTGTGTTTTTAGTTTGAATAAACTATCTCTGTTCCATTTGTAAATAATGATGTATGCCTCGAAACCGTGGTGTTTTCCGCTGCTTAAATGCCAAATAAACGGTGTTGAAGGCATTTGTTTGAATAATTTAACGTGGTCTGCAAAAGCACTGAAAAAATAATGTTCAATGTATTGGTTTAGCGGTTTACCTAATAAACTATCTAATTGTAAAAACTGTGCAGAAGTAAACCCATTTTGCAAACAATATTGCTCAAGTCTTTCTGATAAACGAGGTTCGTCTGGTAAACCTACTAAAGGTATAATACCGTCTTCGTCTTCCATTAATAAGGCACGAAATGTATCTGCTAAAAATTCTAAAGCATATTCTGAAGCGACACTATCTGGTAAAAAATTTTCTTCTTTGAACCAATACCAAACATTAATTGGATTTACCTGATACTTAATACAAAATTCT
>CAIRMK010000521.1 GCA_903879645.1 uncultured Bacteroidota bacterium | reverse complement strand
GTTTTATTTGTCTTTTCTACTCGCTATTTTCTGTTGTGCAATCTCCACTGCTTTATGCAACTTCTCTTGTAGCAGTTGTTGCGATGGCAGGATAGTGAGGTAATCTGCCACCCTGATATTGCTTTTATCCAACTGCAACAGTTCAATGTGTTCTTCATTTTTACCTGTGCAAAGTATCAGTCCTATGGGCGTTGTTTCCCCTTCCAGCATTTCATGTTTCTCAAGATAGCGGAGGTATAGTTCCATTTGTCCTTTGAAGCCGGCTTCAAATTCACCCAGTTTCAAATCTATTGCTAGCAGGCACTTCAATCTTCTGTGGAAGAAAAGGAGATCTATGTAATAATCCCTGTTGTCGATAGTGATTCTTTTTTGCCTCGCCATAAAAGCAAAGTCACTTCCCATTTCACGAATGAATCCTTCTAGTTCCACTATGATGGATGTTTCCAAATCTTTTTCCGAATACGCATCCGATAATCCAAGGAAATCGAGGAAATAAGGATCCCGAAAAACCAGGTCGGCACTAATGGTTTGTTGGGTTCTCAATTGTTCCAAGTCGTTAACAATTGTTTGTTCGGGCTGTTTGCTGATGGCTGTGCGTTCATACAGCATAGATTGTATCCTTTCCCTAAAAACCTTTACGCTCCATTTCTCGTGTACACACAATTGCGTATAAAACGACCTTTTTAGTGGGTCTGACATTGGTAAGAGTGCCAAAATATGTGTCCAACTCAATTGTCGTATCACCGATACGACAATTGCTTTATCATCAAACACATTGGCAAACTGCATCATTCTCCTAAGGTTCTTTTCCGAAAATGAGTCGCCATAGGTTACCGTTAGCTGATTTGCAATCGAAGAGACGATGTTGCTTCCATATTCGGCTCTTTTATAGTGTAAGACCCCTTCATTTATTTTGTACCCAATTTCCCAATACAACATACTCATTGCTGCATTCACAGTTACCGCCACCCGCTGCCTACTCTCCTCAATGAGCAGTTTGATATCTGCCACCAAAGGCAATGCGTTATTCATTTCACTATTCATGTAAGGTCTTTTATTTTCGTTATAAGCAAAGTAACAGGCTATTTAATTACTCAGTTCTTTTTACTTTGCTTTACGCTAACCTCCCCCGTTATTCCGTCAACACCCATCACTATTTTCTCCCCCCGCCCTTCTTTTTTTTTGGATGATACTCAAACACTATAGGTTCGGCTATTAATTTATAATTGATAATCTCCAAAGGGTCGGGACTATCCACCATTGCGGCATTCATGAAAGTTGTTTCGCCTACTTTATTGATTCCTGAAAACCCATGTGCATGACCAAACAAATGATAGGCTGGTTTTATCTCCTTAACGCTTTCCAACAAGTCTTCGCAACCAAAGCCACCATCTAGTATGCCCGCAGGTGCACCATGTGTTATCAGTATGTCAGTAATTGAAGGCACACCATCCCACACCTTCTTTATTTCAGTTCCACGCTTTTTGTTGAAAGCCATCCCTAGAAAATAGG
>CAIRMK010000520.1 GCA_903879645.1 uncultured Bacteroidota bacterium | reverse complement strand
ATTTCTCTTCAATAGTTTTAGCACAACCAATAGCACAAGTCATCCCTTCGATATGAAATGAAGCCGTTTCTGGTTTTACAGCCGCAGCTACTTCTTTTTTTGTTGATGCGTCTTTTGCATCAGCTGTTTTGTTTTCATTTTTTTTACAGGCTACAACAAGCATTGTAGCTAGAGCGAATCCAATGATTGATTTTGAAAATTTCATGATTTTATATTTTTAAATTACAATTGCTTTATCCTTGAGCGAACAAAATTACAACATTTTTAAGATGTCAATTCATAAAATTATGTCAAATTTGTGATCTAAAAAAATCATTATGCAAACCAAACATCTCAAATGGACTTTATTAGTAGTACTTGCTTTAATTTGGGGTAGTTCTTTTATTTTAATTAAAAAAGGATTAGTTGGATTATCACCCTATCAATTGGGAGCGTTACGAATAATTTTCACTGCCTTATTTTTATTGATTATTGGGTTTAAAAGTCTAACTGAAATCAAACAATACCAATGGAAATACATTGCTATAACAGCATTATTCGGAACTTTTTTGCCAGCCTTTCTTTTCGCTATTGCCGAAACCAAAGTTAGTAGTTCAGTTTGTTCTATATTGAATTCGCTTACGCCTTTAAACACTTTATTAATTGGAATCATAGCCTTCGGTTTGGCATTCAAAAGAAGTCAATTTATTGGAGTGGTCATTGGTTTGATTGGTACAGCTATTCTAATCTTTAACGGAAAACAAGAGTCTACCGAAAATTATACTTATACCATTTTGGTCATCATCGCCTCTATTTGTTATGCGCTAAATGTGAATTTGATTAAAAAATATTTATCCGATGTAAAACCTTTAAGCATTACTACTGGAAATTTTAGCGTCATGTTGATTCCCGCTTTAGTCGTTTTATTTTCAACCAACTTTCTTGATATTGTTCGTTGGCCAACCACCCAACATTCTATGCTCTTCATAATGATTTTAGGCATTGTTGGCACAGGTGTTGCCAATATTCTATTCTTTAAATTAATTCAAATGTCCTCTCCTGTTTTTGCTTCGTCTGTAACTTATTTGATTCCTATTGTAGCGTTCTTTTGGGGATTAATGGACAACGAAATGTTGACTCCCTTTCAGTTTTTTGGAGCTTTTATAATATTAGTTGGAGTGTATTTAGCGAATAAGAAGTAATCTTAATAATTCAAAATTCGTTAATCAAAATGGAGTATTCAATAACTAATTTTGAATATTGAAGCCAAAAAAAAAGACCGCCATTACTGACGGTCTTTCTTAATGTATTTTAATTCTGATTATTGAAAATCAGCGTCTGTAACTCCTTCGTTAATTTTTACGTCAGTTACTTTAATTTCAATATCTCTTCCTTGTGACATAACTACTTTATAAGGGACTTTAACTCCTTTAACATCTTTATAGTCGCTATAGGTAATTGTCGATGTCATTTTCTGTCCAGCTCTTTCAGTAGTAGTTGAAGTTAGAACTTTAAGTCCAGTTTTCACATCGTAATATAAAGTGGTTTTACCATTTTTAATGGCATAAGCATCACTTCCATTGATTGGCTCAATACCATCTAAAGTAACATCTGCTTTTTTAGACAATAACAATTCTTCAAATGTAGTAGCCGTTGCTTTTTTCTCTCCAAATTCTTCAGGAGTCAAATCCTTTTTTTGACCTTGACTTGAAATATAACCCGATTTATCTCCAATTACTTGTTTTGATAATTCCATCATTCCAACCAATTCCAATTTGAAGAAAGTTCTGCCTTTTGCTTCTTTTTTTGAGATATAAGAAAGAGGGGCTGGAGCGCCTTCAATTTCTGATGCTCCTGTAACAAACAACGTTTTAACTCCATTCACCGCTTTTTCACCACCAATTGCATTGATATAATTATCCAAAACCGTTTTAACAGTGACGCCAGTAGGTGCTGCTTTCTTCATTTTTGGCTTATCAGTTAAATTTCCATATTTGTCATAATAGAACATTGGTAATTTTAACTTTTCTAATCCCGGAATAACATCAGATCCTTTCCCTGTCACAATAATTCTTAAATTATCAACAAGGAAATATTTGTTAGCGACTCTCATAATATCATCGGCAGTAACCGCATTAATATTCTTAATATAGTTTTCATAAAAATCTGCTGGCAACCCCTGCGTTTGAATATTTAAAGCATAGCGAGCCACTGTTTCAGGTTTTTCAACTTGCATTACAAATTTCCCAATATAACCAGCTTTTACATTATTTAGAACTTCATCTGATACTTTTTCGGTTCTAATTCTACCAATTTCTTTAAGAGCCTCTACAACCGAACTATCCGTAACTGCATTTCTTACTTGAGCATTAGCTTTGAATTTACTAGAAACATATTTATTGAATCCAACACTAGAGTAAGAACCATAGGTCCAACCGTGTTTTTCACGTAAATTCATATTCAAATAACCATTAAAATCACCCCCAAGAACTTGATTGGCTAAAATTAAAGGAAACAAATCTGGATCTGATAATTTAGTAGTAATGGTATTAATGATGGATATTTCAGATTGAACAGCATTGGGCATATCCACAAAATTAATTTGTGTAGTAGATACATTTTTTGGGTCAGAAAAAGATACATTAGGAGCAGATGCTTTAACCCATTGGCTAAAAAGACCTTCCACTGCTTTTTTAACATCTTTTAATTTCACATCACCCAAAACAACTAGATAAGCATGTTCTGGAACAAAATAAGTACTATAATTAGTTTTTATATCAGCAAGTGAAATATTTTTTATGGATGTTTCTGTCAAATATTCTCCCGATGGATGATTCTTACCATAGGCTAAAACATTTTCAACTCTTCCTGCAACAGCGGTTACATTTTTTTCTTGTGTTTTTAAATTCTCAAGTAATTTGTCTCTTTCTTTATCAAATTCTTCTTGAGTAAAATTCGGATTCATAGCCCCGTCAGCCAGTAATTCTAAGATTCTTTTAGAATATTTTGACAACCCACTAGCATAAGCTCCTTGAGAAGAAAAGCTAATGTCAGCACCAAGAAAATCAATTTCCTCGTTGTAGGCGTCTTTAGAAATTTTTGTAGACCCATTACCTAATAAAGAAGCCAATAAGGAACTCTCTCCTTTTTTATCTCCTTCAGCATAAGGAGCATTGTCAATAGTTAAACTAAAAGAAACTCTTGGCAATTTATGATTCTCAACTACCAAAACTTTTAAACCATTGGGCAAAGAAAAAGTTTCCGGTTTATTGATATTAATTTTAGGTGATGGACCAGGTTTTGGTTGTGTTCTATCTTGTGCTTGCATAATTACCGTAAGGAACAAACTTGATATTAGTATTGCTATATTTTTCATGAGTCGTAAATTTATTTGTTTTCAGCTTTTTCTTTTGCTGGAACATAGTCCAAAATTAATCGTTGATTTGGATTTAGATATTTTTTTGCCACTTCTCTAATCTCTTCACGAGTGATAGAATGATACATTTCAATTTCAGTATTTATCAAATTTACATCACCATATAATAGGTAGAATGAAGCTAAATTGCTAGCAATCCCCTCTACATTAGAGTTTCCATCAACATATTGGCTATCGTACTTGTTTTGCAATTTTTGCAATTCTTTTTCTGAAATTAAATCCGTTTGAAGTTTAACGATCTCATCATCTACTTCCTTAACTAAATTCGTAGTTGTGTATTCTCCTTGTGGTAAACCATAAATAATATAAGTTCCATAATCTTCTTGACTCTGATTGAATGCTCCAATTTCTAAAGCCATTTTTTTATCGTCAACAATTTTTTTGTACAAGCGAGAACTTTTCCCATCGCTTAATATAGTCGAGATAAAGTCCAAAACTCTAGCATCACGAGTTTTCATTGATGGAGTTCTATAGGCAGCAATCATCATTGGTTTTTGAATGTTTGCATCTTCAAAAGTAGCATTGATTGGTTTAGTAATAGGGTCTTCCACAAATTTTTGTCTAACAATCGCAGGCTGTTTGCTTATAGAGCCAAAATATTGTTCAATCCATTGTTTCGTTTGAGTGGGATTACTAATATCTCCAGCAACGACCAAAACAGCATTATTAGGAATATAGAATTTTTTATTAAATGCTTGAAACTCTTCCAATTTTGCGGCATCTAAGTGAGCCATGGAACCAATAGTAGTCCAACGATAAGGATGTTTTACAAATATATTTTTCTTTACTTCTTGAAAAATTTGACCATAAGGTCTGTTGTCATAACTTTTCCTTTTCTCTTCTTTAACTACTTCATTTTGAGTATCAACACCTATTTGATTAATCACAGGATGCATCATTCGTTCAGATTCCATCCACAAACCAAGTTGCAAACTGTTAGATGGGAAAACTTCATAATAATAAGTTCTATCATCAGTAGTATTGGCATTGTTCACTCCTCCGTTAGAAGAAACTATTTTAAACCATTCACCACGTTTTATATTTTCTGTTCCTTTAAATAAAAGGTGTTCAAAAAAGTGAGCAAATCCAGTTCTATCTGGTTGTTCATCTTTAGCCCCTACATGGTACATAACTGAAGTTATTACAACGGGTGCAGATGGATCATTATGCATAATAACATGTAACCCATTGGCTAAATCATACTCCTCAAAAGCGACCTTTTGGGCATGAGCGGTTCCTCCTAGCATAAGCATTAGACTTAAAGCGATTAAAGATTTTTTCATAAAAACTATTTATATTTTAGTTGATAGCACAATTAGTAACCTAATTGTATTTTTCGTTACACAAATGTATATTTTTTATTCTTTTTAATACCATAGATGAAGTAGAATACGATTAAAAATATAACGGCCTGATTGTTAGATGAAATTTTTTATAGGATAGAGTTGCAAGAGAACTATTTATTTGTATATTTGCAACCTTAAAAAAATTAACTAAACAAATTTGTTATGTACGCAATCGTAGAGATAGCAGGGCAACAATTTAAAGTAAGCAAAGACTTAAAGGTTTATGTTCACCGTTTAACTAATGAAGAAGGTTCAAAAGTTTCTTTTGACAAAGTTCTTTTATTAGATGACAATGGAAACATTACTTTAGGCGCCCCAGCTATAGAAGGTGCTTCAGTAGAAGCCAAAGTGTTACAACACTTAAAAGGTGATAAAGTAATTGTCTTCAAAAAGAAAAGAAGAAAAGGTTACAAAAAGAGAAACGGTCACCGTCAGTATTTAACACAAATTCTTATTGAAGGAATTAGTGCTACTGGTGGAAAGAAAGCAGCTCCTAAAAAAGAGGCAGCTCCTGTTGTTGAAACTGTAGAAGAAGTAGCAGCTCCTAAAAAAGCTAAAGCTCCTAAAGCAGAAAAAGCAACGGAAGAAGAAGTAGCAGCAGCTCCTAAAAAAGCTAAAAAAACAGATAACCAAGAGTAATTAACATATAAAACCAAAACATCATGGCTCACAAGAAAGGTGTCGGTAGTTCGAAGAATGGTAGAGAATCACATTCTAAACGTTTAGGCGTTAAGATATATGGTGGTCAAGCTGCAATTGCTGGAAACATTATCGTAAGACAAAGAGGTTCAAAACACAATCCAGGTGAAAACGTTTACATTAGTAAAGATCATACTTTACATGCAAGAGTTGATGGAGTTGTGAAATTTCAGAAAAAAGCGGGTGATAAGTCGTTTGTTTCTATTATTCCTTTTGAAGCATAATCTAAATTATTTTAGATATTTTAAAAACCCGTTCTTTCAGAATGGGTTTTTTTATGACTATTAAAATGCAATTTAATTAGTACAACTACACTTAAACCCAACAAAAAAGCCCTACATTTCTGTAAGGCTTTGATTTTGAAGTGGTCCCACCTGGGCTCGAACCAGGGACCACCTGATTATGAGTCAGGTGCTCTAACCAACTGAGCTATAGGACCGGTTAAGAGGTTGCAATATTACCACTATTTTTTTTTTGATACAACTATTTTCTAAAATTACTTACATATACTGTATTTACAAGGAGTTCTGAACTATCTAATCTACTTATATTCACCTCATTTTGAGGCAAAATATACATCTTTACAACTTTCAAGAAAATTGCCATTGACGAACAAATATGTCTAAAATAAATAAAAAAGTACTTAAGGTGTGCAAATACTGTGTACACTTTTTTAATCTCTTGCTACAAATTTTCAATTAATAGCAACTATTAAAATTGAACTTGACCAATGTAGAGCAAAAAAATAGGTGTTATAAAAAACTGCAAGAATAAATTCTAGCAGTTCCAATTAATTAATAGTGCAATTTCCCCATTTAATAGTTATTGCGCATAAACAACTTCAATAATATCACTCGGATATCCTACTTCGTTGTCTAGTAAAACTCCATAAGAGCGGTATTGCCATATTTCAGGTTGACCAGGCACATCTAATACAAAGGTTTGCTCAAAAGGAATTTGAGTAGCACGAGCTAAAAACAACCAATCTACGGCACCTTTTCTTCTGCGGTAGATGTTGACGCCATCAGCATCCATTTTTTTAAACTTAGTTTGAATAAAACCACCGTGAATTTCTACTGTTATTACGGCTTTAAAGTTAGCAAAATCGACACTTGGAGTGTGACTTATTATTCCTAAATCTTCACCAATAACGTCAGTATAGCCTGGCAAAGTTTTAATGTTATTAATGTCAGCTCTCTAAGTGCCTCCAACCATAGAGATTTCATTGTTTTTTTCTTGAATAGAAGATTTTAACAAGTTTTTTTTATTTGCCACCTCATTAATTCATTTAATCAATTGGTCGCAATAAGTGGTTTCGTTATTAACCTGCTCTGGTGTAAGAGACAGTTGAACTGCATAACTACTAATTTTAGATTTGTAGTTCGATACCCAAACGGATAACTTAGCATCCGTAGTTGGAAAAAATGATTTACCCATAAGATTATAATTTTAATTAAACTTATATGAACTAATCACTATTAGAGTCACGAATTAACAGAAAAACTAACAAAAAATTATATTACTATTTTAACCGAAAAATGGAATCCCTTGCCGTTATTGGAATGCGAAAATAGGTGTTTTTAAAAATATAACATATTTATTATAAAAGCTTAATAACAAGTATTATATGTGTCCATTTCTAGTTTATAATCACGCTGTATTTCGTCGAATTTAGATGAGAATTTTTTTCGTAAAAATTAGAATTTTTTTCGTCAGGACTAATGTGGATTACATTTAGACCAGCCTAGATTCCGTAGGGACTGGATTTCTTTTCATCCAGACTAGTCTAGATTGCATTTAGACAAGTTTAGATTTCCTCTGGATTGAATTTTTTTCATCTTGAGTAGTCTAGATTACATTTAGACCAGTCAAAATTCTATCAGAGCTCTTCCGAATTGCATCAGGATGAGATTTTATGGAAGTAGTCATCAGACTGAGTAAAATCAAAATGTTTCTCTAATAATTTTATCTTGCTTAGTAAAGGATTTGAAAAATAAGAAGTTAAAAAATTTTATCGTCTTTTTTTAGAACACACTATTTTTTTGTAAATTTGACATAAATGTTTTTTCCCTTAAACAAGAGGATGGGTATAAGTATAGAGAATGTTTCAGAATTACTACTGATATAATTAGAAGAATTTAAGTCTGAATGGGAAAATTCAACAAATCATACTTTTAAAATATAAATAAAATTTTTAGATTCTTTGTTTATTAATTAAAAACATAGGCAGAAATGATTATTGAAAAATTTATTGGTATAGTATTGTTGGTTGGTTTATTGTTATTGACACTCTTTTATATAAGAAGTTTTATATATCCCAAAAAATATACCTCAAAAAGAAAAAGAATTCCACGTTATGATTATCTTATTATTGCTACAGTACCTAAAAACAAATGGACAGAACATCTTTTTGTAAGAATTGGAATTGGCTTAGTAGATGAACCATATACATATTTATACAAAGCAATGCATATTAATAATGAAACATGTGTATATAAACTCAATAATATTTGGATTGAAAAAGAATCTAATCAAGAAACAGAGTACTCAAAGTTTATAGGAATAGCAGTTGACAATTATTTACTTACTAGAAAAAATAATACCTGACTTTGAAAGATTGTTGTGGTGCTTTACTACTCAAGGAATACAAAAAAAAGCAGTAGTGGTTTATGAATACGATACTCTAACCAACTGAGCTATAGGACCGGTTAAGAGGTTGCAATATTACCACTATTTTTTTTGATGCAACTATTTTTAATTGATTTCTTGACAAAGTTCTATTAAAACTCCATTTGTCCCTTTTGGATGTAAAAAAGCGACTAATTTATTATCCGCGCCTTTTTTGGGAACCTCATTTAATAAAATAAACCCTTCTCCTTTTAATCGTTCCATTTCAGAAATAATATCCGCTACATCAAATGCAATATGATGAATCCCTTCCCCCTTCTTGTCAATAAACTTTGCAATGGGGCTATCCGCATTCGTTGCCTCCAACAATTCTATTTTATTGGGCCCATTCATAAAAAAAGAAGTTTTCACTCCTTCACTAGCAACTTCTTCTTGCTTGTAGGCAGGAACACCAAATAGCTTTTCAAAAAGCAAATTGGATGTTTCAAGACTTTTCACAGCAATTCCTATATGTTCTATTTTTCTCATCTCTTTATTTAATTGTTTGTACACTTTATAAGAAAACAAAGTTAGCAATTCCCTATCAGGGTAACTAATGATTTTTATCATAACCATCATAAGCAGCAACTATTTAAACATAAAATTGTATTTTTGCCAAATGGAAACAAATAGACAGAAAAAAATAGGAGGTGTTCTACAAAATGATTTAGTAGACATTCTTCAAGGTGAAGTGAGAAAAAACGGACTTACAAATTTGATAATTTCGGTTTCTAAAGTGGTTGTTACTACAGACCTCGGAGTGGCAAGAGTATATATTAGTGTATTCCCTCAAAATAGAGCTCAAGAAATATTAGAAGCAGTCAAATCAAATGCTCCTTTGATAAAACATGATTTATCCCAACGCGTGAAGTTACAATTGCGTAAAGTGCCAAATCTTTCTTTTTATATCGATGACTCACTAGATTATATCGAAAAAATTGATAACGCGCTAGCTGGAAAAGAAAATCCTATTGAAAACAGAGACCTTTTAGAGAAACGCAAGAAATCGTAAGTGAATTTTCCGTTTTACATAGCCAAACGCTACATCTTCAGTAAAAGCAAGAATAATGCTATCAATATCATTACTCGAATTGCTTCTGGAGGAATTGTAATTGGAGCAATGGCATTGTTTATAGTGCTTTCTGTTTTTAGCGGTTTAAGAGAGTTTAGCCTATCCTTTTCAAATGATTTTGACCCTGATTTAAAAGCAAGTCCAGTAACAGGAAAATCATTTACCATTTCACCTGAACAGGAAAAACAAATTAAAAATAGTCAGGGCATTGCTGATTTTAGTAAGATTATAGAAGAGAGAGTTCTTTTTTCTTTTAAAGGAAAACAACAGGTGGCATACCTAAAGGGCGTGGACCAAAACTTCGTTAAAGTCAACAAAGCTTCCGAAAAACTTTTTAATGGACAATGGGTGAAGCCTAACACCTATCAATGTGTCGTTGGGTATGGAATTTCAGAAAAATTATCAATGGGGTTATTCGACTTTAACAATCCTTTTGAAACCTACGTACCAAAACCTGGTAAAGGAAATATCGAAAATCCAGAAGAAGCATTTAATAAATCCAGCTTAATCCCAGTTGGAATTTACGCTATGAGTGAAGAATTAGATTCAAAATATGTCTTTGCAGATTTAGGATTGGCTCAGGAATTATTGGAATACAAACCTTCTCAAATTTCAGGAATTGAAATAAAAACAAAACCCAACGCGAACCAAACTGAAGTAATTGGGCAAATTCAAAAAATACTAAACAATAAAGTTAACGTTAAAACGCGTGCCGAATTAAACGCTACTTTATATAAGATGTTGAATACGGAAAATGTCGCTATTTATCTCATCTTTACCCTTGTCATTATCATGATATTATTCGCCTTTTCAGGAGCAATAATAATGATGGTTTTGGATAAAAGAGAAAATTTAAAAACCCTGTATTATTTAGGAACGGAACCTAAAAATTTAAAAAAGATATTTTTATTTCAAGGCACTCTTTTGTGTGCCATTGGGGGAATTACAGGATTGGCGTTAGGATCCATAGTTGTTTTTGTTCAACAAAAATTTCAACTAATAATGATCACCCAATCATTAGCCTATCCCGTTGTCTTTTCTTTAGAAAACATCGCAATAGTTTTTGGAACAATTATGCTTTTAGGTTGTGCAGCCAGCCTGATTGCTAGCAGTAGAGCAAGTAAAAGTGTATTTGATTAAACTACTTGATAAGTAGCATAGATTTCTTGAATTTCATCCAATACGTTGAACAAAACTTCGGGATCCTCAATGGTAACCAATCGCAATCTGTGTTCTTTAAAATTAGAAATGCCTTTAAAGTAATTGGTATAATGACGACGCATCTCCACTATTCCAAGACGCTCTCCTTTCCAATCCATTGACCAAGTCAAATGATTTCTTGCCGCTTCTACCCGATCTTTCATAGTGGGAGGAGCTAACTTTTCGCCCGTGGCAAAATAATGTTTAATCTCATTAAAAATCCATGGATA
Source organism: uncultured Bacteroidota bacterium (assembly GCA_903879645.1). Lineage (GTDB taxonomy): Bacteria > Bacteroidota > Bacteroidia > Flavobacteriales > Flavobacteriaceae > Flavobacterium. Next base: position 3,748 of record CAIRMK010000520.1, on the reverse strand, counting down.
ACCAATGGCAGCACGACCAATCATCATTCCGTCAAGACCAAATTTATTCTTATACTCTAATGCTTTTTCTGGGGAGTCAATGTCTCCATTTCCAAAAATAGGCATAGTAATTCTAGGATTATTCTTTACTCGTTCAATATGGGACCAATCGGAATGACCTTTATACATTTGAGCACGTGTTCTGGCGTGAACAGTCAACGCCTGCACCCCAATATCTTGCAACCTCTCAGCAACCTCGTCAATATTTATTGAATTTTCATCCCAGCCCAGTCTGGTTTTTACAGTAACCGGAAGATTGGTTCCCTTGATAACCGATTTTGTCAAACGCACCATCAAATCGACATCTTTTAAAACACCTGCGCCTGCTCCTTTGCAAACCACTTTTTTTACCGGACAACCAAAATTAATATCGACCAAATCAGGATGAACAGCATCTACAATTCTAGCAGACATTTCCATCGCTTCTTCATCTCCTCCAAATATTTGGATGCCAACAGGTCGCTCATAATCAAAGATGTCTAATTTCATTCGGCTTTTAATGGCATCACGAATCAATCCTTCCGAAGAAATAAATTCTGAATACATTAAATCCGCACCATGAAGCTTGCACAATCTGCGAAAAGGTGGATCACTCACATCTTCCATGGGAGCAAGTAATAAAGGGAAATCAGGTAATTCTATGTTGCCAATTTTGGGCATTGCTATAATTTTGAGCAAAGATAGAAAATTTAGAACGTAATATTTTGACCCACCAAGAGATTAAGGCGCATTAAGTGGTAACTTTTCTTCATTTCTTACTATTTTTAAAAAAATTAATTTCAAAACTTTACCTTATATTTGCGGATTAAATGCGTAAGCATTCGCTAAAAATGATAGAAGACAAGAATGAAAAACATTAGAAATTTTTGCATTATTGCACACATTGATCACGGAAAAAGCACACTTGCTGACCGACTTCTTGGTGCTACACAAACCGTTACCGCTCGTGAAGAAAAAGCACAATTGCTAGACAACATGGACTTGGAACGCGAACGTGGTATTACCATTAAAAGTCATGCCATCCAAATGGAATATAAATATAAAGGGGAAGATTATATCTTAAACCTTATTGATACTCCTGGACACGTAGATTTTTCGTATGAAGTTTCTCGTTCCATTGCTGCTTGTGAAGGGGCTCTTTTGATTGTTGATGCTGCGCAAAGTATTCAAGCGCAAACTATTTCTAATTTGTATTTAGCTTTAGAAAATGACTTGGAAATCATTCCTGTTTTAAACAAAGTGGACCTGCCAAGTGCTAATCCTGAAGAAGTTAGTGATGATATTATTGACTTATTGGGTTGCAAATTAGAAGATATTATTCATGCATCCGGGAAAACTGGTTTTGGTGTGGAAAATATTTTAGCAGCCATTATTGAAAAAATTCCGGCTCCTAAAGGAAATAAAGAGGAACCGCTTCAAGCTTTGATTTTTGATTCTCATTACAATCCATTTCGTGGAATAGAAGTTATTTTCCGTGTGAAAAATGGTGAGATTAAAAAAGGACAAAAAATAAAATTCATGGCGACCGGCAATGAATATTTTGCTGATGAAGTAGGAACATTGAAATTAAATCAAGTGCCTAAGAACGTAATTTCTACAGGGGATGTTGGGTATTTGATTTCCGGAATTAAGGAAGCAAAAGAAGTAAAAGTGGGTGACACACTTACGGATGCTAAAACGCCAACAACCAATATGATTCATGGTTTTGAAGATGTAAAACCAATGGTGTTTGCAGGAATTTATCCTGTTGATACAGAAGATTATGAAGATTTGCGGGCTTCAATGGAAAAACTGCAATTGAACGATGCCTCGTTAGTTTTTACACCTGAAAGTTCTGCCGCTTTAGGATTTGGTTTCCGTTGTGGGTTCTTAGGAATGTTGCATTTAGAAATTATCCAAGAACGATTGGAACGTGAATACGATATGACGGTAATTACCACCGTTCCTAACGTTTCCTATTTAGCCTATACCAAAAAAGAACCAACCGTTGGATTTGTAGTAAACAATCCATCCGACTTGCCAGAACCTTCTCGTTTAGACAGAGTAGAAGAACCTTATATTAAAGCGACCATCATTACTAAATCCGATTTTGTTGGGAATGTAATGAGTTTGTGTATAGAAAAACGGGGAGTAATAACCAATCAAACCTACTTAACAACGGAACGAGTAGAATTGAATTTTGATATGCCTTTAGCAGAAATTGTATTTGATTTTTATGACCGATTGAAAACAGTCTCCAAAGGATATGCTTCTTTTGATTATACACCAATTGGAATGAAAGAATCCAAATTAGTAAAACTGGATGTACTATTAAATGCACAATCAGTAGATGCCCTTTCGGCATTAATACATGAAAGTAATGCCTACAACATTGGTAAAAAAATGTGCGAGAAATTAAGAGAATTAATCCCAAGACAACAATTTGACATTCCGATTCAAGCAGCTATTGGAGCCAAAATTATTGCTCGTGAAACCATAAAAGCCTTACGTAAAGACGTTACCGCAAAATGTTATGGGGGTGATATTTCGAGAAAAAGAAAGCTACTTGAAAAACAGAAAAAAGGAAAAAAGAGAATGCGTTTAGTAGGAAATGTAGAAATTCCGCAAGAAGCCTTTATGGCGGTGTTGAAATTGAATGATTAGATTTTAGAAAAGAGAATATAGAGAAGCCCAATAGCGAAAGTTGTTGGGTTTTATTTTTGCATCTCCCCCAACAACCGCTCCACATCTTCCACTTTAAAAAGTTGAGTACCTTCATTCATGGTGGCTGCTGTTCCACAGCAAACTCCTATTTGTATGACTTCTTTCAATGTTTTGTGTTGCGATAATGCCCAAACCATTCCGCCAACCATACTATCGCCTGCTCCAACAGTACTTTTCTTTTCTACTTTCGGCGCCGCTACAAATTCCGTTACATCTTTTGTGACTAAAATGGCTCCTGATGCTCCAAGAGAAACCACAATGATTTCAGCATATCCTTTTTCTAATAAAGTCTTTGCAGCTTTTTCTACTTCGCTCAATTCCAAACGCTCCACGCCCATTAGTTTGGCTAATTCACCTATGTTGGGTTTGGCTAAATAAATCCCTGCTTCCAACACTACCTGTAAGGCTTCCCCCGAAGTGTCTACAATGACTTTTGTTCCTGATATTTTGGCTACTTCGGCTATCTCTAGATAAAAATCGGTGGGCAATCCTTCATTCATACTGCCGGTGATGACTAAATAATCGGAGGGCAATTCTTTAATAGTTTTAAGTATAGCCTCTTTCTCCTCTTCTGAAAAGGCATGCCCTGGAAATCCAAATTGATATTGTGCCTTAGTAGCATTATCAAAAGCAATAAAGTTTTCTCGCGTCCAGTTTTTGGTTTTTATAGCCACATTTTCAATGCCTCTTTGTTGGAGTATTTCGGTTACCATCTCACCAATTGGGCCTCCAGAAGTATAAACACAAGTGGAAGTTCCTCCTAGTTTAGCAATGGCTTTAGACACATTGATTCCTCCACCGCCAGCATCATATCTTGGATTTTCACATCGCAGCTTCTGTTCAGGAACTAATCCTGTGAAATGGGTAGATTTATCTAAGGAGGGATTAAGGGTCAGTGTAACAATTTTTCTGTTTTCCATGGGAATCGTTTTGCACTATAAAGATGCGAAAAAATCATTGGAAATCAGTTAATCTGTGGTTAAAAAACATTGTACCTTTGCAACCT
>CAIRMK010000519.1 GCA_903879645.1 uncultured Bacteroidota bacterium | reverse complement strand
TTTTTATTTTAAGAAGCGCACATTATTTGGCAATATATTTGGGAGCATCTGGAATTGTTGCTATTTCTAGAATTGTTGGATTTTTGACAGTTGCAATTGGAATTCAATATATTATTAGTTCCGTCTTAACCATTATCAGAGGAATTTAAAAGGCATAAAGTAAAAATCCCAAATTCCAACTATTATCAATTGGAATTTGGGATTTAATATTTAATTTTTTTATTTAATTTTTCGGAAGAAAAATTTCAGCCATCATACATCGTGCACTTCCTCCACCACAAGCTTCTATAGTATCTAAGCTCGAATGCAAAATGGTGATATGCTCTTCCATTTGAGCTATTTGTTTTTTAGTAAGTGCATGATAAGCTGAGGAACTCATAATCAAATACCTTCTTTCATCAGCTCCTTGCAATTCAAGCATATTTCCTGCAAAATTATTCATCTGCTCTTCAGTAATCAAAATAATTTCTTTTTCATCCGAACGAAGACTGTCTAAAACCATTTTTCGCTCTTTTTTATCATCTATGCAATCAGCGCAAATAACAGCAAATGTATCCCCAATACACATCATCACATTAGTGTGATAAATTAATTTTCGTTCTCCATTCACCGTTTGAAATGCTTCAAAAATAATTGGATTCAAATCAAAATCTTCGCAGAATTCTATAAATAACTCTTCATCAGCACGAGGGGAAAGTGCACAATAGGCCTTTCCATTTTCACGGTCTAAAACTATACTACCAGTCCCTTCAAGATAATAACCATCTTCTTCTGCTAAGGTATAATCCATTATCCCATCGTTGATTTGGAATCCGTTGTCTTCTAGAATATCAAGAATGTCTTCTCTTCTTTCAGCACGACGATTTTCTGCAAACATGGGGTATAAAACAACATCTCCATTCTCGTGAAAAGAAATCCAATTGTTTGGAAAAATACTATCGGGTGTATCTGGATTTAAAGTATCTTCAACAACATTCACATCAACCCCAACCATTCGAAGTTTACTTACAAAGATATCAAATTCTTCTTGCGCCTTAGCATTTACCGTTTCTGATGTCAATCCATCAAGTACCTTTTGGTAATAATTATTTACAGCTGTTTGCTCATTCATGCGAAACGCCACTGGACGAATCATTAATATGGAATTGGTAGTTTGTTTCATTTTGTTTGTTTTTAGTTTCAAGTTATACATCTTGAAACAAATTATTTTAATCTCTAATCAATGGTAATGTCGAGCATCGCAACAATCCTTCTTGTTTTGCAATTTCTGCATATGGAATTTCCTCTACAGTAAATCCTTGTTCTCTTAACCAATTATTTAGCCTTACAAAGTTTTTTTCAGAAACTACAACATCAGGTGCAATTGAAAAAACATTAGAATTCATATGATACATTTCATCTCGAGTGATGTGAAATAAGTTTTCTTTTCCGAACAATTTTACCAAATACATGTAATCCGCTTCTTCGCGGAAACCACTTTTGTAGATAATACCTTTATTGGTTCCAACAGGTTGAAAACAACAATCCAAATGCAAAGCATTATCACGTGCTTCAATTTTTGATTTAACCAAATCAAACTCTTTAACAATTTTATTTGGAAATAACTCTTTAATGTATTGAACACCTTGCATATTGGTTCTTGCCGTGATATAATCTTTATAATCAGAGCCTTTATAAGTTCCAATAAAAATATAGTCATTCCACAACATCACATCACCACCTTCAATATGAACATCATCTGGTGGGCGAACTACCTTTGAAGGATCAATTTGGTCGATGACATATTGAATCGCCTCCAATTCTCTATTTCTATCAGGTAAAATATTAGCTTTGATAAAAATATCATCTATTACAAATCCAATATCACGGGTGAAAATTTGATTATAGTTTTCAATCATTTCA
>CAIRMK010000518.1 GCA_903879645.1 uncultured Bacteroidota bacterium | reverse complement strand
CTGCATTCGGTTTATGGGTTGCTTCAAAAATATTGAAAACTCAAGAAATTCCGGAGGTAATTCGAATGAATTCAAATGTTAGAAAAAACTACAAATATTTACTTTTATACAATCAATATCGCGGAAGAGATCATAGTCTAATTTTGCTTAAAAAATGTTAAAGCATAAAAACATACAAGTTCTGTTTTGGTTTTTACTGCTTTCACTTTTTGTATTTTTTGTTGTTAATGAAGTAAAATGGTGGATGTTTGTTTTAGTCATTTTTGCTTGGTTGAGTATTACTATTTGGGGTGCATTTGATATCCGGTCCAATTATTTTGTGAGAACGTATTGCAAAAGTACAACAACGGAAAAGGAAATTGCACTTACCTTTGATGATGGTCCAACTCCTGTAACTGAAAATATTTTGAATATCCTTCAGCAAAATAATGTTAAAGCCACTTTTTTTTGCATTGGAAAGCAAATAGAAAAACATCCTGATATTTTTAAAAGAATTATTTTAGAAGGTCATTTGGTTGGAAATCACTCTTATTCTCATGATAGAAGAATGGGTTTCTTTTCCACAAAAAAAGTAGTGCAGGATATTAAAAAAAATGATGCAGTTATACAAGAATTTTCAGGTAAAAAAGCATTGTTTTTTAGACCTCCGTTTGGAGTTACGAATCCTAAAATTGCTAGAGCCATTGTCCAAAGTGGACACCAAGTGATTGGTTGGAATAATCGCTCTCTTGATGCAGTGATTACTGATGAGCGTCTGATTTTAAAAAGGGTTACTAACAAAATAAGCCCTGGTGGAATAATTTTATTTCACGACACTTCTATTAAAACATTAAATGTTTTGGAGCAATTATTGTTAAGTTTGCAAAATAAAAATTATAGTGTCACTCCATTAGATGAGTTACTGAACTTAAAAGCTTATGAGGATTAGATTATTTACCGTTCTATTTTTATTTTTTATGACCGCGACTTTTTTTGCCCAAGAGCAAAAAATGTCAAGTTCCGAGATTACTAATTTTAAAGTTATGATTGAAAAAGAATCTAAAACTATAAAAACTATAAAAACTGATTTCGTTCAATATAAGCATATGGATTTTTTATCAAAAGATATTGAGACCTCTGGGAAGATGTCTTTTAAAACGCCTAATTTATTGAATTGGCAATATACTAAACCTTATACCTATAGTATAGTTTTTAAAAACAATAAAATTTATATTAATGATCAAGGTAAGAGAAATGTTATTGATGCTGGAAGCAGTAAGATGTTTGAAAAAATCAATAAAATGATTGTTGGGAGTATAAGTGGAACTATGTTTGATGACAAAGAATTTACAATTTCATATTTTAAAACAAAAGATTTTTATATTACTAAACTGATTCCCAAAACAAAAGATATTCAAAAATATATTAATCAAATTGATTTGTATTTTCTTTTAAATGACGTTACTGTTTCTCAAGTCAAGTTAAATGAACCTTCAGGAGATTACACCAAAATTGTTTTTAAAAACAAAGCCTTAAATGCGAAGATTGATGACTCGGTTTTTATTAATTAGCTGTCTTTTTTTCCTTTTTATTTCCTGTAAATCTTTTGTACTACCAGGAGCTATTAAAATGGATTCTAAGAGTCTAGAATGTCAAAATCACTATTTTTCAAATCCAGAAACGGATTATATTTATAAAGCACACATAGAGGTGTATGGAAATGATTTAAGTGGCCTATTTGTCATAAAAAAAACTAGTGATTCTATTCATAGAGTTGTTTTAACTACCGATTTTGGTAATAAGCTGTTGGATTTTGAGTTGTCTGAAAATTATTTTAAAGTTAATTATATTCTAGATAATTTAAATAAAAAAATTATTATTAGTACATTAAAAAAAGATTTTAGATTGCTTTTAAGAAAGGAATTTATATCTAGTGAAGTGTTTGAAAATGAATATTATATAATCTATAAATCGAAAGATGGTAATAGCTATAATTATTTTTATCAAACTAAAAATGATAGTACATTCATTAAGTTAATTAATGCTAGCAAAACAAAAGAAAAAGTTGTTTTTACATTTACTCCAAAAAATGCTACTTTTGCCAACTCTATTTTAATAGAGCATTATAACATAAAATTAAAAATAGAACTAAATCAAATTAGTAATTAAACAAAGAAAAACATGAAAAAAACTATTATTGTAGCAGTATTGTGCTTGTTCGGATTCTTTCAATCTACTGCACAAGTAACTTTTAAGCCAGGTATTAGAGGTGGACTTAACTTTGCTCACTTTACCAAGGGAGATTCCTATAATAGCTATTATTATGATAATTCAGGGAACTATGTTTCAACTACAACACGCGCTGATTATACTGCTAAAACCGATTTCTATTTAGGATTTTATGGAGATTTGCATTTGACAAAATATTACACACTACAGCCAGAAATAGATTATTCTAGACAAGGCACAAAAATTGGAAGTTCTACTGATAAAGTTGATGTTTCTTATTTATCGCTTGCCGTTGTTAATAAGTTTACATTTACGGACAAGTTTAACATTCATTTAGGACCAACAATTGATTTTATTGTTGATAGAAGCTCTAATTTTAATCCCAATAGTGATGTAGATTTAGCATTTTTATTAGGTGCAGGGTATAATTTTACAAAACAATTTGGAGTAGAAGCAAGAATTAAAAAAGGAATTGTTCCCGTTATTGACGATAATAGTAGCCATACAAATGTTGTTATGTCAGTTGGAGCAACTTATACATTTGATTTAAAATAAAAATACAACGATGTTATTAAAGGATTTTTATAAAGTTGAAAAGCTTGAAAAAACTGATCAAGGAAAATATGTAGCTATTGTTTTTTTAAACAATAATCATGATATTTTCAAAGGTCATTTTCCCGGAAATCCTGTAACTCCAGGTGTCTGTATGATGCAAATTATCAAAGAACTTACGGAAGAAATAATGGGAAGTTCTTTGATAATGACATCGTCATCGAATGTTAAATTCATGGCAATTATCAATCCAAATACCCATCCAAGATTACGACTAGATCTTGAGATTTTAGGTGACTTAAGTACTGAAATTAGAGTGAAAAATGTTACTTTATTTGACGATACTGTAGCTTTAAAATTAACAAACGTTTATAAGCGAGTATAATTTTGAAATTAGTAACAACATTTTTACTTTCTTTTTTTGCTTTCATTTGTCAAGAATTACCCAATGTTAGACAGAGTTATGTTGATGCATCAAAAAGCCAAAAAAATGCTGAGGCATTTATGGATTTAATGTCCAATTACAATAAGGAAAATGAAGTTTTAATGGCCTACAAAGGAGCTGCGATTACTTTAAAAGCAAAATATGCAAAACAGATAAAATTTAAAAAGAGCCTATTTATAGAGGGGGTTAAAATTTTGGAATCTGCATTAAAAAAACAACCCAATAATTTTGAAATCAGATTAATACGATTGAGTATTCAGGAAAATTCTCCGAAAATTCTTAATTATAAAAGTAATATTGATGAGGACAAAAAATTGTTATTAAGTAATTTTGATAAACAGAATCCATCTTTAAAGGAATTCATTAAAAAATTTATTATTCAATCGAATTCATTTTCGGATAAAGAAAAAGAACGTATTCTAAATTAAAATAACATAAGTAATGAATTCTGAAACTAGTATTTCTGAAAGAATTAATCAAATGAAAGCTTGTGTTATTATTCCGACTTATAATAATCACAAAACTTTACAACGAGTTATTGACGGTGTTTTAAAATACACCAATAATATCATTGTCATTAATGACGGATCTACTGATACAACTGAAGAAATACTACAGAATTATCAACAAATCACGTCTCTTTTAGTTCCTTCAAATAAGGGAAAAGGAAATGCGCTTTATTTAGGATTTAAAAAAGCCATCGATCTTGACTATGATTATGCCATTACCATTGATTCTGATGGTCAACATTATCCAGATGATATTCCTTTGTTTTTAGATGCTTTTGAAAAAGAATCGGTCCCAGTTTTGCTTATAGGGAATCGGAATATGAACCAAGATGGAATTCCAAAGAAAAGTAGTTTTGGAAATAATTTTTCTAATTTTTGGTTTTGGTTTGAGACTGGCATTCAACTTGAGGATACACAGTCTGGCTATCGATTATATCCATTGCAATTTATTCCAAAATATTTTTTTACGAATAAATTTGAATTTGAAATAGAAGTGATAGTCAGAACAGCTTGGAATACTATCCCTGTAAAAAACATTCCGATTAATATTTTGTATGATCCAAAGGAAAGGGTCTCCCATTTTAGGCCCTTCAGAGATTTTACTCGTATTAGTATTCTTAATACTATTTTAGTATTAATTGCTTTGCTTTATATAAAACCTAGAGATTTTTTTAGAAGTTTTAAAAAAAAAAGTTTTAAAGAATTTGTACGTGAAAATATTTTAGAAAACTCCGATTCTAATTTAAAAAAATCATTGTCAATTGCTTTAGGAGTTTTTGTTGGAATTTCTCCTTTTTGGGGTTTTCAAACTGGAATAGTAATTTTTCTAGCGGTAGTTTTTAGGCTTAATAAAATGCTAGCATTTACATTTTCAAATATTAGTTTTCCTCCCTTCATTCCCTTTATTATTTATGGATCAATAGTAATTGGAAATTTTTTTTTTAAAACTGAAAGCCCTTTATTATTAGATAGTTCCATTACTTTTTCGGCAATTCACGATAATTTATTTCAATAT
>CAIRMK010000517.1 GCA_903879645.1 uncultured Bacteroidota bacterium | reverse complement strand
GTTAAAGATTTCAAAATAAAACCAAGATTATCAACAGGAGAAGGAAATGCAATGTTGGTATCAAGTAGTGTGTACAATGCTTGTAAATATTATGAGATTTTTCAAAATGCAGGTTTCAAAGAATGTGCAATAATAACTTCTTATAATCCACATCACGGAGATACAAAAGGCGAAGAAACCGGAGAAAGTACACCAACAGAAAAATTATTGAAATACGAAGTCTATCAAAAAATGTTGAATGGAAAAACAACAGAAGATTTTGAAGACCAAGCAAAAACGCAGTTCATAAAAGAACCTGCTAAAATGAAATTATTGATTGTTGTAGACAAGCTTTTAACTGGCTTTGATGCGCCATCAGCTACTTATCTTTATATTGACAAATCAATGCAAGACCACGGCTTATTTCAAGCTATTTGCCGTGTAAATCGTGTAGACAACGAAGACAAGGAATACGGGTATATTGTAGATTATAAAGATTTATTCAAAAGTTTACAACGATCTATTACAGATTACACTTCAGGAGCATTCGACGAATATGATTTAGACGATGTAAAAGGATTATTGTCCGACAGATACGAAGTAAGCAAAGACCGATTAGAAAATGCTTTAGAAACAGTCATTGCATTGTGCGAACCTGTCCATCCACAAGACGAACCAAGTTATATAAGATATTTTTGTGGCAATACCGAAAATCCAGAAGATATTAAAGAAACAGAAGAACGAAGAGTAACACTTTATAAATCAGTAGTGGCATTAATCAGAGCGTATGCAAATATTGCTAACGAAATGCACAAAATCGGTTATACAGAACAAGAAGCTGAGAAAATAAAGCTACAAGTCCAATTCTATTCTGACCTTCGAGAAACCATAAAACAAGCAAGTGGTGATTATGTAGATTTAAAAAGATTTGAACCAGGAATGCGCCAATTAATGGATATGTATTTAGATGCAAAAAGCAGTAAAAAAATATCCGACTTTGAAAATAAATCCCTAGTTGATTTAATATTACACGTTAGTGAACCACCAGAACCTTATGGAAATAAAAGAAGTAAGGAAGCTGTTGCCGAAACGATTGAAAACAATGTAAGAAAGGTTATAATTGAAGAAACACAGACCAATCCAAAGTATTATGAAAAAATGTCTAAGTTGTTAGATGAACTCATAAAACAACGTAAAGAAGAAACAATTGCATATCAGGAATATTTAGAAAAAATCAAACAATTAGCTAGTGATGTTTCTAATCCAATGGGTAAAACCGATTATCCAATATCTTTAAATTCAATTGCAAAAAGAAACTTATTTGATAATTTAAATAATGATGAAATTCTCGCTTTAGCGATTGATAACGTTATCAAAAGTAACAAACTTGACGGCTGGAGAGATGGCGGTTTAAAAGAAAAGAAACTGCGTATTGCTATCAACGAAATTATAAAAGACGATAGTAAAACCGAAGAACTGATGCAAATAGTAAAAGCTCAAAATGAATATTAATATGGAAAAGATTTCTGTAGCTAATCTTACTATTGATATTGTCCGTAAAGACATCAAGAATATGCACTTGGCAGTTTATCCGCCAATGGGTAGAATTCGGTTGTCTGCACCAGAGAAAACGGATAGCGAAGTAATGCGTTTATTCGCTATTTCTAAAATTGGGTGGATAAAAAAGCACATAAAAAATTTCAATACTCAACCAAGAGAAACACCAAGAGAATTTATTTCAGGAGAAAGTCATTATTTATTTGGCAAAAGATATATGTTGAATGTTATTGAACATAAAGGTTTTAACAAGGTAGAAATAAAAGGAACAAAAACAATTCATCTTTTCGTTAGACCAAACACTTCAACAGAAGACAAAGGGCGAATTATGAGAGAATGGCATCGCAATCAACTAAAAAAGGTCATTCCGGAATTGATTACTAAATGGGAAAATTTAATTGGTGTCAAAACAAACGATTGGGGTGTAAAGCAAATGAGAACCAAGTGGGGTACTTGTAACATTGATGAAAAGAGAATTTGGCTTAATTTGGAGTTGTCAAAAAAACCAATCATTTGTCTAGAATATATAATCGTTCACGAATTAATTCATTTATTGGAGAGAAATCACAACGATAAATTCATTGGGTATATGAACCAATTTTTACCAAAATGGAGATTGTACAAAGAAGAATTAAACAATTTACCAGTATCTCATAACGATTGGGGATATTAGCTGCATAGGATTTTTATAAAACAATCCTAAAAAAAAAACAATCCTTTCTCCAATCTAATC
>CAIRMK010000516.1 GCA_903879645.1 uncultured Bacteroidota bacterium | reverse complement strand
TAGTTACCGTCTCCTTCTCTAAAACGAACGCCATCAAAATTGTAAAGCATTTTGTTAGATGAATAGGTTCCATCGCCTTCTCTTACTTTAAAACCATCAATAGTAAAAAGTACCTTGTTAGAAGAATAAGTACCTTCTCCCTGACGGATTTTTGTTTGTGCATTTACAAAAATGCTCGTTAGAAAAAATATAGCTACTATAATTGTTTTGTTCATCTACTGCAAAATTATTTTTCTAACATCTATGGTATGTCCTTGAGCATCTATAACGTTTACAAAATAAACACCTTGACCACTCCATGAGTTTAGCGGAATATAATATTGTTGGGTATTCATAGGCTGATTAAATACTTCTTGACCAAGTGTATTGGTGATTTTTATGCTATAACCCACCACGTTTGCTAAAGTACCACAATCAATAGTAATATGGTTATTAGCTGGATTTGGATAAACAGTTATAGTGTTGTTATATGTGATTGGATTATAACTTAAAATACCAGTATTGATTATTAAAGTATCTGTTACTGTTACACTTTGGTAACAGATGTTTTGTCCGTACAGTGTTAATACTTCGTCTGGTGATAAGGCTCTGCTATAAATTGCAAAATCATCTATTTTACCCTTAATGAACTCACCTAATCCTGTTGAAAAATTACATCCAATTTTTGTAATGGTATCAATAGGGTTATTTATGTTTGCAGACGAAAAAGTTCCTGTATAAACTAAAATACCATTGCAATAAATTTTTGTATTAGAACCATTTCTAGTAAAAATCACATGATTCCATTGTGAATAATTAATTACGTTTACAGGAGTAACACTTGATTGCCATATTGGTGTGGTCAAAAATTCTGCTGATACTGCTCCATTACCTAGTCTTGAAATTATTCTCCAGCCATTTACATTTGAAGTTGAATAGGACGATAAGACACAGCCACTACTACTTGCTTCTGGATTAATCCAATAAGATATTGAAAAATCTCCAAGAATCGAGTTTATGGCGCTATTAATTCCTAAATCAATATAATTACTTGTTCCATTAAAGCTATATGCACTATTTGCATTACCAAATCTATCTGTTGTTAATGTTGCACCATTTACAGTTCCATTATTATTGCTGCCGCTGGCATCATTGGCATTTCCACAAAAAGGGTAATAAGCCACTAAACCATTGGTTAACGTTCCTGATAAAGTTGGGCAACTTACAGCTGTCGATGGATTTACATTAATTGTTATACTATTTGTACAAGTATTGCCTGTTCCTGTTGTGTTAACAGTATAAGTTGTTGTCTGAGTTGGCGAAACAGTTATACTTGGTGTTGTAGCTCCATTTGACCATTGATAAGTAGGAGTTCCAACATTTAAAGGATTAAAAATTAAAATAGGGCTTGATAATTGATAAACCAAATTATTCATAGCAATGTTACCTGTGCCACCACCAATTGAATTATTTGTGCAATATATTGTCCAAGAATTAGTAATAGGATTGTATTTTTTTAAATTATGCGATTGAGTTTGTGCGCCTCCTGTATAGGTTCTTCCTCCAAAAACCCAAATTTCATTTTGGAATGTTACTACAGATCTTTCACAATCAGATTGCTCTGGCAAGCTTGCATTTGTAGACCAGGAATTAGTTGTTGGGTCATAACATTCATTTATATCAAAAAAGCCATAACCATAAGTATTATTACCACCTAAAACATATATTTTCCCATTTAAAACAGTTGCGCCACTTCTTTCTCTTGCTTGGGTCATAGGAGCGGTAGCGGTCCAAGCATTAGTCGCAGGGTCATACACCTCTCCCGAATTTAAAAAAGTAGTATAATCCAGCCCTCCAAATATATATAATTTACCGTTAACAGCTACAGATGAATGCATACCTCTTTTCTTAGCAAAACTTGCTTTCTGTGTCCATGAATCATTAGTAATATCATAACAAAAAACATTATTAACCATCACTGAATTCCCATAATATCCTCCTGTAACATAAATTTTATCTCCAATAATTGCCGCACTAAAAGCTCCTATAGTAGCTAAAGATGTTATTGTATTTGATGTTTTTTGAACAACTGCTCCAGTTAAAGTATTGTACTGAAAAATTGTATTATTATCATTAATTTGATAGATATATTGATTGTATGAAACTGTAGCTCCGCCTATTCCTTGAGATACATTTAACTGATTAAAGCAAGTTCCAGAAACAGGAGTT
>CAIRMK010000515.1 GCA_903879645.1 uncultured Bacteroidota bacterium | reverse complement strand
TATATTAACTAGGTATTGTTTTTAGTATTCATTTGGCAGTATTAAGTGTTCAGTTTTATCAATGACGAACATTCATCTCCTTTACAGTGATTTTTAAATTAAAAAGTTCAGTGTACTCATCTTATTTGTATGGATTAGTGTTCTGGTTCATCTCTGATAGAATCAATTAATTCTTATTAAAGAGATAGTGAAATTTTTGTTTATTCTTTTTTAGCTTAGTGAGGTTGACTTTAAAATGATTATTTTTGTAAAAAAAAAAGGATGTATAAAGTTATTATCAAACCTATTATTGATTTTATTATTGCCTTGTTGGGGTTATTGTTATTGTCTCCATTAATTTTATTAATTACTTTTTTTTTGTTTATTGCCAATGATGGAAAGCCTTTTTTCTTTCAACTTCGTCCAGGAAAAAACGGAAAAATTTTTAAGATTGTCAAGTTTAAGACTATGAATGACAAGAGCGATAGGACAGGATTATTATTGCCTGATTCAGATCGATTAACAAAGATTGGCAGTTTTGTTCGCAAAACTTCTCTGGATGAGCTGCCGCAGTTATTTAATGTTTTGAGAGGTGATATGAGTTTAATTGGGCCTAGACCATTATTAACTCAATATATGCATTTGTATAATGATTTTCAAAATAGGAGGCATGAAGTTAAGCCAGGTATAACCGGTTGGGCTCAAGTGAATGGTAGAAATGCCATTTCGTGGGATAAAAAATTTGAATTTGATGTTTGGTATGTAGAACATGTTTCTTTGATTTTAGATTTAAAAATACTTTTTAAAACCGTTTTAAAGGTTATTAAAAGTGATGGTATCAACGCTGTTGATTCAGCAACAATAGAACCTTTTGATGGAGAATAAAGTAACTCTTTTTGGCGCTAGTGGACATTGTAAAGTTATTATTGATATTTTGCAAACTACTTCTCTTTTTATTGATTTCATTATTGATGATAATCCAAAGACTGAAAGTTTACTTGGAGTACCAGTACTAAAATCAGATGATTTTGACTTTAATAGTATTCAAAACTTTATTATTTCAATTGGAAATAATATGATTAGGAAGACTGTTTCTGATCGATTGCAAGTAAACTATCTCAATGCAATTCATTTTTCTTCAATATTCTCTAAAAATCATAGTATTGGAGTTGGTACTGTAGTTATGGCTGGCGTCATAATAAATGCAGATGTTATTATTGGCAATCATTGTATCCTAAATACTGGTGCCATTATAGAACATGATTGTGTTATTGGTGATTATGTTCATATATCACCAGGAGTTTCTTTGGCAGGAAATGTTTGGATTGGAGAAGGATCTCATATCGGTATTGGGGCTTGTATTATACAAGGAGTAAAAATTGGAAAATGGGTGACTATTGGTGCTGGTGCTGTTGTTTTGAAGGATGTTCCAGATTATGCTACTGCTGTTGGAAACCCAGTTAGAATCCTAAAATTTAATGTGTGAAAAATGTTAGTTATATTTATATCCTATCATTTAACTTAATTTCAGTCTAAAATATGTGTTTAAGCTTTATAAATTCAAAATCAAATCGTACGTTTGCATTTCTGATTTTTTACTAAACTTTTAATGCTTTAATTAGTATTTATATTACGAATGAAAAAAAGAATAATTTTTCTGTTGATTTCCATTTTATTGTTAGGTTCTTGTGCTACCAAAAAAGATATTCTATACTATCAAGATATTGATTTAAATTCAAAAAATCAAGTTCAGTATTTTTCAAATACTGTTCAGGTAAATGATATATTATATATCAAAGTCATTTCTATTGTTCCAGAATCTGCTGTACCTTTTAATATTCAACTTGGTAATAATGGGAATGTGTCAACTGCATCACTTAAACTTCAAGGTTATCTAGTTTTGGAAGATGGTACTATTTCTTTTCCTATATTAGGTACTATCAAAGTTAAAGGATTGAGTGTTATAAAGATTCAAGATCTTATCACTAAATTGATTCAAGACAAAGGTTATCTTAAAGAGCCCACAGTAACTGTTAGGGTTATTAATTCTAAAGTAACTATTTTAGGGGAAGTTGGTGCACCAGGTACCTATAGTTTTGAAGAACAAACTATTTCATTGAATCAAGCTTTAGGATATGCTGGTGGGTTGTCCATTTTTGGTGTCCGAAAAAATGTTTTAATCATTAGAGAAGTTGATGGTATTCGTACATATACCAACTTAGATTTTACCAAGACGGATTGGTTTAATGGTGCTTATTTTTATGTAAAACCCAATGATGTTATCATTGTTAATCCTAATGGACCAAGAATACTTACGGCGGGTTACATTACTAGTTTAGGCGGGATATTGGGAATTTTTTCTTTTGGTCTGAGTTTGTATTTATTATTAAAGAAGTAGTAAGTTATGGAAGATTTTCAAATTGATACTCCTGAAAATAGAGGTGGCGCTGATATAAAAAAACTTGTTTTTAGTTATTTACGGTATTGGTATTATTTTTTTATCTCTGTATTGGTCTGTTTTTTTGCAGCTAATTTTTATTTGAAACACACTACTTCTATTTATCAATCCGTTGCTTCAATTAAAATAATTGATGATTCCAAAAATAATTATGCTTTACCTACTAATAATGGCGTTACTTTTCTTCCAAAATCCAAAATTAATTTAGATAATGAAATTGAAATTTTACAATCCTTTCGTATTTTAGATAAAGTAAGTAAAAATTTAAATTTAGACACTCAATATTATAAAGTTGGTTATTTTAATAAATTTGAATT
>CAIRMK010000514.1 GCA_903879645.1 uncultured Bacteroidota bacterium | reverse complement strand
TAAGCATGCTAGCACCGAATAAGTACAAACCTGCTATTTGCCATTCAAGGAATAATACCAACATCGCGAAAACAGAGAGAAATAAACACAACACTCCAAACAATTGCATATAACGAATTAAAGTCAAACGTAAATTGAGGTTTTTTATTTCTAATAAGATGCTTTTAGTTTGCACTTCGTCATAGTTCTTTTTCAAACCACGAACAATTTGTGCAATAGTCAAAAATCGATTGGTATAGGCTAATAATATCAAAGAAGTTGCAGAAAATAATAGGGCAGGGGTTTCTATGTGTAGCGTCATTGAATTGCGAAATTTATTATCAATTGCAAATGTCGGTAAAGTTTGATTAAGTTATATAAAAAACCTGCAAGTTTTCACTCACAGGTTTTAATTCTCTATATTCTCTATTCTTATTTAATCAACTCAAAACTGCGTTTCACAAAAGCCGTCAATTCTTCACCTTTCAATAGTCCTTGAGAAATTTTAGCCAAATCTAACGCTTGTTTTACCAAACCTTCTTGAGCTGATTTATCTTCGGTGTTTAAAATGGTAGTTGCTAATTCCGAATTAGAATTCACGACCAAATTATACATTTCAGGGAAATTACCCATTCCAAACATTCCACCACCACCTGATTGACTCATTTCTTTCATTCTACGCATAAACTCTGGTTGCGTAATCATAAAAGGAGCAGCATTGCTATCCATTGGTTCCAATTGAACAGAATAGTTGGCTTTTGGAACAATCTCTTCAACAACTGTTTTCAATTTAGTAGCTTCATCTTCCGATAATTTAGAGATTTGAGTCTCTTCTTTTTGAATCAATTTATCAATATGGTCCGAATCCACTCGAGTAAAGGTTAGATTTTCGTTATCACCTTCCAATTTTTGAATCAAATGCGATACAATTGGAGAATCTAATAATAATACTTCAAATCCTTTTTCTTTAGCAATGTCAATATACCCATGTTGAGCATCTTTATTAGAAGCATACAGCACAACTAATTTACCGTTTTTATCGGTTTGATTTGCAGTAATAGCTTCTTTCAATTCTACTAAAGTATAGTATTTATCATCTACTGATGGGTACAAAACGAAATCACCTGCTTTTTCATAGAATTTAGATTCTGATAACATTCCGTATTCCAATACGATTTTAATATCATTCCATTTTTTCTCAAAATCTTCACGGTTTTCATTGAATAATGACTTCAATTTATCCGCTACTTTACGAGTGATATAATTCGAAATCTTTTTCACATTACTATCCGCTTGTAATCCTGAACGCGATACATTCAATGGGATATCTGGAGAATCAATTACCCCTTTCAACATTCCTAAAAATTCAGGAACAATACCTTCCACATTATCCGTTACAAAAACTTGATTCTGATACATCTGAATCTTGTCTTTTTGCAATTGAATATCATTAGACATTTTAGGGAAATATAAGATTCCAGTCAAATTGAAAGGATAATCAACATTCAAATGAATATTAAATAACGGCTCTTCAAATTGCATTGGATACAATTCATGATAGAAATTTTTATAATCCTCGTCCGTCAAATCAACAGGTTGTTTCGTCCAAGCTGGATTAGGATTATTAACGATGTTGTCTACTTCAATAGTTTCTGCAACATAATCTTCCGGTGCATCTTCTGGTTTTGGTAATGTTTCTGTTTTAGTACCAAATTTAATAGCAATCGGCATGAATTTATTGTACTTCGTCAACAATTCACGGATTTTATATTCTTCTAAAAATTCTAATGAATCTTCTGCAATATGAAGAATGATTTCGGTACCACGAGACGTTTTATCCGATGGCTCTAAGGTAAACTCAGGACTTCCGTCGCAAGTCCAATGAGCTGCTGGCTCGTCTTTATAGGATTTAGTGATGATTTCCACTTGTGAAGCCACCATAAAAGCAGAGTAGAACCCTAATCCAAAGTGACCAATAATTCCAGAATCTTTCGCGGAATCTTTATATTTTTCTAAAAACTCTTCCGCACCAGAAAAAGCTACTTGGTTGATGTATTTTTCTACTTCATCTGCGGTCATTCCTAAACCTTGATCTATGATGTGTAGTTTTTTGCCTTCTTTGTCAATTTTAACTTCAATTATTGGATTGCCATATTCTACTTTAGCTTCTCCAATACTCGTTAAATGTTTTAATTTTAAAGTGGCATCAGTTGCATTTGAAACCAACTCACGAAGGAAAATCTCATGATCATTATAAAGGAATTTCTTAATTAAAGGGAAAATGTTTTCTACTGAAACATTAATTTTTCCTGTTGACATATTTTGAAATTTTAGGCCTGTCTCCCGACAGGTAGATTAAACAATTTGTGTTTTCCAATATTCAAAAGTAGTACCAAAGCTATAAATATGACAAATTGACGTAGAAATACTTTTACAAATAAAATTTGATTAATTTGGTATCATTAAAAGATTGAAAGTATCTTTGCACTTCATAAATCATAAAATTTTACAATATGAAAAAAAGTGTAATTCTAGTATTGCTAGCCATTGTTTTTGTCGGATGTAAACCACAACAAACAGTAACCAGCACTAAATTGGACAACAAATCAGAAGTGGCTATCAAAGGAAATTGGAGCATTGTTTCTGTAACCTATCCTGGTTCTGATTATATCAAAATGACTTCTTTTGACATTGCCGACTCTAAATGTTTTATGGGAAGTACATGGAAATTTATTTCTAATAACAATAAAGGAGAAATGGCTTTGACTAACTCTAGTTGTACCGCTTTTTCTTCACCAATAACTTGGTACATCAATAAAGACGGAAATTTCGTAATGAAAATCACTAATGGCACTAAAGCTAAAAAAGTACTTGATGGCTATATCTTGACAATTGCTAATCAAACAGCAACTTCATTTCAGTTAATTGATAAAGTAGATGTCGGAGGTCAAATGGTGAATGCCGTTTATCAATTTCAAAGAAATTAAATAATTAATAATTAAGAAACATGAAAAAGATTACAACTTACGTATTGATTGCAACAATTAGTTTGAGCTCATTGTTCAGCAGTTGTGATGCCGTTAAAAACACTAATGATACACAAAGAGGAGCCGGAATTGGCGCAGTAGCTGGAGGTGTTCTTGGAGCTGTTTTAGGCAACAACTTAGGTCACGGTGGAAACGGTGCATTAGGCGCGGTTCTAGGTGGTGTGCTAGGTGGTGTTGCCGGAGGAGTGATTGGAAACAAAATGGATAGACAAGCCCGCGAAATTCAAACGGCCTTACCAGGAGCTCAAGTAGAAAGAGTAGGAGAGGGAATCAAATTGACATTAGGCGAAAATTCTGTTCGTTTCGATACTAATAAATCAACATTAACACCAACTGCAAAAGCCAATTTAGATAAATTAGTACCTGTTTTTCAAAGTTATGCAGATACTGATATTGTGATTTATGGCTATACAGATAATACGGGAGCAGTAGATCATAATCTAACTTTGTCTGAACAAAGAGCAGCATCGGTAAAAGCTTATTTGGCTTCCAAAGGATTGAATGTAGCTCGTTTCACTAACAAAGGTATGGGAATTGCTGATCCAGTAGCTACCAACGATACTCCTGAAGGAAGAACTCAAAACCGTCGAGTAGAGTTTGCTATTGTTGCTAATGACAAAATGAAACAAGAAGCTCAAAAAGAAGCTGGGAGATAATTTCCATTTTAAAATATAATCAAAGCGTTCACCAAAAGTGAGCGCTTTTTTTAATTCTTTTCTAAGACCTCTAATCTTTTTAGTATGGCTTCATTTGTTTTTTGAAGTAATTCATTTGATTTTTCAAGTTTTTCAATAAGCTGTTGTTGCTCTTGAATTGCTTTTATTGAAATGGATATAAAATCATTGTAACGTAAGCCATACATGCCATTATCATCTTTATTTACGATTCCATTGTTTTTATCTCCAACAGTTAACAAAGCAGTTTCTACTTCTTGAGCAATAAAACCATATTCTGTTTTTTTGAAAATATCATTTTTTCTAAAATAGGAAACAGGTCGTAACGTTTTTATAAAATCCAAACCCAAAACTGAGTTTTTGATATTATCTTTCCATCGTCTGTCCGAACTCGTTGTCCATGATACTTTTGTTGTTGCCAGCGTAATATTTTGATCACCAAGTCTAATTTGATTGGAATTTGCTGCCACATCTACCTGTGTATTGAAACCAATAGCAATGTTATTAGTTCCAGTTGTACTTATTCCCGCTTGGTAACCAATCAAGGTATTATTTCCTGTTACATTACTCGCACTTTTACCAGCTTGATAACCAACGCAAACATTGTTGGATCCAATCGCATTAAATCCAGATTCATAGCCAAGTGCAGTATTGGCAGAACCTCCAGCATTGTTTAAAGACGACCAACCAACCGCAGTATTACCAGACGAAGTTGTATTTCCTTGAAGAGCAAAGTAACCAATAGCCGTTGAATTACTTGCCGTGTTTTGCAGTAAGGCTTTGTAACCAATAGCGACGCAATTACTAATGTTTCCTGTCCCCAATGACATCGCATCAGAACCAATGGCTGTGTTGGATTGTGCAGCATTACTATTAATACCTTTTAAAGTATTTGTACCAACAGCTGTATTCCATTGTGCGGTAGTATTACAAGCAGCTAGTGCATTTTGACCAAAAGCAACATTGTTACTTCCTGTGCTAACAGCCAATGCATTATTTCCAAATGCGGTACTGTTGGTACTAACACCAGCAGCTAATGCACCAACACCAAATGCTGTACTTGTTGCTCCAATTTTTCCAGCGGCTGAGTTACTTCGTCTAAATGCTACATCAACATTATCTGTTGTTCCTATAAAGTTTGTCGTGCCAGATAATCCGGAATTTCCTGTAGTATTCCAACTTGTTGCAACCG
>CAIRMK010000513.1 GCA_903879645.1 uncultured Bacteroidota bacterium | reverse complement strand
TGAATCTATTTGAAGAAACATAAGTGGTATTGTAAAAACCAATATTAAAATTTACTATTTTTTTAATAATATCGGAGTTTATCTTGGTAAATACTGGTTCGGAAATTATTTTTTTATGGTTTATTTTATTTTCATTTGTTTGGTAGCACTTTAAAAATAATTTAGATAATTCAACATGAATTTCTTCAAAAAAATTTGTTTTTCTAAGGTTAATCATAGCTTCTGCACTTTCGGTATAACTATGATTTGCTTCAATCATTTCATCTGCTATATAACTCATAATACCTATTTCAGATTGTTTTTCAAATTTAAGCATGGTAGCAATTAAACCAAAATCAAATGAATTTTTCAAGAATTTTTCTGTTAAATGATTAGTCATTAATTGTGAATCCTCATTTCCAAATCTATCCTTTATTTTCCAAATACTATTTGACAATAAAGTTGTGTAGTCGTCATTCAGCATTTTATATGATTCTATGAAATCCTTTTTGTAAAAGGCACATATTAGGTTACTAAATTTATTTTCAACTTCTAGATTATTTTCCCAAAGCAAGGAAAAATCAAATATTCCGTTATCATAAGAATTTCTAAATAATTTGGTGTAATCATCTTCATTTATGAAAATATTAGACCATATTAACCCTCTTTCATCCTTTTCGCTTTCAGTAAAAAAAACTCCAATTTCATCTATGGTTTGAGCATTATCCTCCATATAATCATCTTTCTTTTCTCTAATAAAATATTCAAAAGATTCAGTTTCTTCCTTATTCCCAATAGTATAACTTATCGTTTTATCTGAATATATGTAAACAGAAACTTCCTTACTTACCTCATTTGCGAATTTTTTAAATTCTTCAATTGAATTTATACCATTATTTACACCCTCTTTTAACTTATCTAATTCAGTTATTCGCTTTCTTAGAATTTCAGTATTTTTACATTTATCATTAAATTTATCAATAAAAAATTTATAATTTATATTAATACTACATTGGTAATCTGGATATGGATTATCTACAATAATACTAAAAATTGTAACTTTTGTAAGCACATCAAGAGCTCTAATGACTTTAATACTTCCATAATTTTCTAACCCTGAATTTATATCAATCTTGATTCTATATTCAATATTATCAATTTGTCTTATGTAAACGAAATAATTGTCTTCAGGTTTAGTTGATTCGTTGTTGACAAAATTAGCGATGCTGCCATATTTAGTTTGATTTGCTTTTAATTTAAATTCGGTACGCAATAGTTCATCAATATTTTTTGCTTTAATGTTTTCTTGTAACATTTGCATAGCATTTATAATGCTGCTTTTACCGCTATTATTTGTACCCGTTAGTAAAGTAATATCTTTAAAATCAAACCATTGTTCTTCTTTAAAAACCTTCATGTTTTTGAATCCTATTCCTTTCATTTTACATTTTTTTTTAGACAATACTTGTCATTTACTAATTGTAATTTTACTAATTGTAATTAGTAGCAACAATTTTAGATGTGATCAATTGTTTGACTCTGCAAACCTATTATTGTTTAGTGCAATTTTACTGCACAGGTTGTTTTATTTTTTTAACTTGCGCAAATATTATTTGTAAATATAAATAAATTCTTATTATGGCAATTACTAAAAACCCTTTAATACGATATAAACTATTGGATAAGTGTTTTCGAAATCCCTACAAAACCTTTTATTTTGAAACTTTATTGGAAACTATTAATAGTGCTCTTTACGAAATTACTGGTGATGATAAAGGTGTCAAAACCCGCCAATTGCGTGATGATATCGCCTTTATGAGAAGTACTGAAGGTTGGAGTATTGAATTGGGGGAATTTAATGATGGAAAAAAGAAAGTTTATCGGTATGAAGACCTCAATTTTTCTATCAATAATGCTCCCTTAAATGATATTGAAATGGACCAATTTCAATCTGCTATTCAAGTATTATCACAGTTTGAAGGAATGCCACAATTTGATGGAATACAATCTATTATTGCTAAGTTGAAAACTGATTTAAAAATATCTACAGATGAAAAACCATTTATTGGATTTGACAGTTCACAAGATTTAAAAGGAATAGAACATTTTAGTACTCTTTATAATGCTGTACAAAATAAAACACCTTTAGAAATTACTTATAAAGATTTTAAGACAGAGCAACCTTATACTTATATTTTTCATCCTTATTATTTAAAGGAATATAACAATCGTTGGTTTTTATTTGG
>CAIRMK010000512.1 GCA_903879645.1 uncultured Bacteroidota bacterium | reverse complement strand
TATCAATAATTAATAAGATGTCTTTGTTATCAAAAGAATGTTGGTCGATTTCGTCCAAACGTACCATTTCGTTATTGACCAAAATACGAGCAAAACCTTGTTGCAAGAGTACTTTTAGTTTGTCTTCTAGTTTTCTACCTTCTTCCAGATGAATAGGAGCAAGTAGCAACCAACGACTGACCAATTCAAAAGTTTTTACTTTGTTGATGACATCCGAAACAGTATCTTTTCGAACTTCACTACCCGATACAGGAGAAATGGTTTTCCCAATTCGAGCGAAGAGCAATTTTAAGTAATCGTATATTTCGGTTGAAGTTCCAACGGTTGAACGAGCATTGGTAGTGTTTACTTTTTGCTCGATGGCTATGGCAGGGGCTATCCCTTTGATGTATTCTACTTTGGGTTTGTCCAATCGTCCCAAGAATTGACGTGCATAGGAGGATAGACTTTCTACGTAACGACGTTGTCCTTCTGCGTATAGGGTATCGAAAGCTAAAGAAGATTTTCCCGACCCTGAAAGTCCAGTAATCACTACCAGTTTATTTCGAGGAATAGCGACATCCAAATTTTTTAAATTGTGAATGGCAGCCCCTTTTATTAAGATGTTTTTTTTGGGTTCTAGTGTCGAAATATCTTTTGGAATCATAGCAAAAAATCAATTTTCGCAAAGGTAATCATTTCTCGAATGAGATTACGTATTGAACAAATCACAAATTTGATACAGTTAATTTTTTAACATTATATTTGAGATAGATTTTACCGCAAATTCGCAAATTTTTATACTTTGTGTTCTTGAAGTTAAAATTAATAATTTGCGGCTAAACAGCGCAAGTTAATTATCAAAACAACGTCTAAATTAGAAATAAGCATTTGGAAGAAAAAGAAATCATCCTGCGACTGAAGAAGAACGACGACAATGCGTTCCAAGTTCTTGTGGATTTGTTTTCCAAAAAGGTTTACAATACTTGTATAGGCATGCTTCAAAATATGGAAGATGCCGAAGATGTGACACAAGAAATATTTATCACTATTCATTTAAATATTAAAGAATTCAAAGAAGAGTCATCGCTTTCCACATGGATTTATCGAATAGCAGTTAATAAATGTTTGGAGTTTATAAGAAAGAAAAACCGTAAGAAGCGTTCGGGAATTTTTAAATCAATTTTTTCTTCTGATGGAGAACGAGCGATAGAAAATCATTCTGATTTTATGCATCCAGGAATTCAATTAGAAAATCAGGAGCGCGCCAAAATATTATTTACAGCAATTGATTTATTGCCGGAACAACAGCGAACGGCTTATATTCTGCATAAGATAGAGCAAGTCAGTTATAATGAGATAGCTGCTATTATGCAATTATCATTATCGGCCGTGGAATCGTTGTTATTCAGAGGAAAACAGAATTTGAAGAAGCATTTGGCCATTTATTATGAAGAAAATGAAAAGTAACCGCAAGTTTTTAAAACAAATAACATCTATAATAACATGAACATAAAAGAAAATTGGATTGAAGCAACGTTAAACTCAATGGATACTATCCAAAGAGTAGAAGTCCCTTCGTCTTTGAGTTATTCTTTAGTGAACAATTCAAAACCAAAAGAAATCAGATTGAGTGCTATTCAAAAATGGACTATTGCAGCTAGTGTAATAGTTTTGTTGGGCATTAACTTGATTTCGATTACACACTATTCTAAAAATACTAAAGTGACCAGTTCATTAACCAATGAAAAGAATGTAGTTTATAAAGAATATTTTTCAAGCGATTATTAAAACAAACAAGTATGAACAATTCTAAATTTTTAAAAATTGTAATTGTACTCTTATTGCTTATCAATTTAAGTACGATTACATTCATGTGGTTGCATAGACCTCCTAAAAACGATGCTGTTGGAGATTTTTTTGCAAAAGAATTACAGTTTACAGCAAAACAAAAAGAACAATTTGAAGCTTTAAAGAAAGAGCATCATGAAGCAAAAGAAGCTTTAAAAGAAATTGATAAAGAAAAGCATGATACGTATTTGGATTTATTGAAAGACCCTAAGGTAGATTCAGTGACTGTAAGAAAAGCTGCTGATGAAATTTTAGTGGTAAAAGAAAAAGAAGAACTTGCTATGTTTTATCATTTTCAAAAAGTGAGAGCTCTATGTGATGAGAAACAAAAGCAAAAATTTGATGAAATCATCAAAGAAGCCGCTCGCATGATGGGATCAAAACAAAGAGAAGGTCAAGGACCGCCACCAAGAAGAGAAGGAGAAGATGGACCTCCGCCACCGCCAAGACCCTAATGTATGTATAGAAAGTTAGTGATTTTTTTTAATATGATTATTGCATTGTTTTGTCTTTCTTTTCAAATTAAAGTAGAAAAGAAGGACATTCAATTTTCTGTTGAACCAAGCTTTGATAAGGAAGCTTTAGTTTTGAATAAAGCTAAATACACCACTTTAAAAAACGATACACTTTCCATAACAACTCTAAAGTTTTATATCTCCAATGTGATCGTAGAATATGAAAACGGAAATGTATACAAAGAACCTAAAAGTGCTCATTTGATTAATGCTGAAGATATAAACACCTTGAAATTTCAATTAAAGAATATACCAGGTTTAAAGATTAAGAAAATACGATTCCATATAGGAATTGATAGTTTGACGAATGTTTCGGGAGATTTAGCAGGCGATTTGGACCCATCCTTAGGAATGTATTGGGCTTGGAATTCAGGTTATATTAATATGAAGTTAGAAGGCAAGAGTTCAAGTTGTAAAACAATTAAAAAAGACTTTCAATTTCACATAGGAGGCTATTTACCCAATCAAAATGCATTGCAAGAAGTAAGTTTGATGGTTCCAGATAATGTAACAACGCTGCATCTAAAAATGGATTTGAGTAAGTGGTTGAATGGAGTTTCTTTAAAAGAAACTAATTCCATCATGATTCCTGGAGCAAAGGCAATTGCGATGTCTGAGTTGTATAAAAATATGTTTCAAATAACACAATAAATAATAGACTAACCAATGACAATAAAATTCAATATGAAAAACAAATTACAATTAGTGTTGCTTGTCCTTTTGATTAGCCATGGTATTCGAGCACAATACAACACTATGGCGATGCCGGAAGCTTTGACAGGTACAACATTTAATTTGAATATTCATGAAACTACCAAACAATTGGTTACAGGAAATCAGACTATAACTGGGGCTATTAATAATGAAAGTTTTTGGGGTCCGACTTTATTTGTAAATAAAGGAGATGTGGTTCATATGAATGTTACTAATAATTTGAATGAATCGACTACCTTGCATTGGCACGGCATGCATTTGCCCTCAGTAATGGATGGAGGTCCTCATCAAGTTATTCCACAAGGAACCTTATGGCAACCCTATTGGACGGTAATGAATCAAGCCTCTACTTTGTGGTATCATCCGCATTTACATCAATCTACGCAAGAGCAAATGACCAAAGGGGTAGGAGGATTTATTATTGTAAAAGATCCACAAGAAGCGGCCTTAGCTTTACCACGTACCTACGGCATTGATGATATTGTATTAGCTTTGACCAGTAGAAGTTATAATGCTACTACTAATACCTTTGTTGCTCCACCAACCTCTACTCGTGTTTATGGAGATTATATGTTAACGAATGGCACTCCAAGTGCCCAATATACTTTACCCAAACAATTTGTGCGAATGCGAATTTTAAATGCAGAGATTGAAAGAGGGTATAATTTAGGCTTTAGTGATAACAGAACCTTTTACATCATAGGAAATGATGGCGGGCTATTAAATGCTCCTGTTGCAGTAACAAGAGTTAAATTGTTGGTAGGAGAGCGTGTTGAAATTATGGTTAATTTAGGCAATGATGCTGTGGGTTCAAGTATTGACTTGAAGGCCTATAACTCGGGTCAGGCTTTTGGATTTCCTGGAGGAGAACCTAACAGTTCAGGGAATTTTGGCAGTTTGTTGAATAATATAGACTTTTCAGTGTTACATATTCCTATAGGCGCCACCACAACTGCTACTACACCAATTACAGCGGTGCCGTCAACATTAGCGAGTAGTACCTATTGGACTGCAGCCGATGCTACTGTAACTCGTGCTGTAACGGTTACTAATGGGAATCCAGGTCCTGCCAGTGTTTCTTTTAATTTTGATAACACCTCATTTGATTTAGCTACTATAAACAAAACAGTTAACCTTAATGATATAGAAAAATGGACGGTAACTAATAGTAATGTTTTTGGGCATTCCTTTCACATTCATGATATAGAGTTTAAAATTGTAGCCAGAAATGGCTCTGCTGCTAACGTAGGAAGTTATGAGCCCGGTTGGAAAGATACTTTTTATTTACCCATAAATGAATCGGTGACTTTTGTTGCGAAATTTGATGATTTTGCAGATTCAGATGTTAACCATCCTTATATGTACCATTGTCATTTTGGAGGTCATGAAGATGGTGGAATGATGGGACAATTTATAGTTACGGGAACTATGGCAAACAATCAGAATGATGCTCCATCGACTGCTTTTAGTTTGTATCCTAATCCAGCAAATGATCGAT
The DNA here is from genome assembly GCA_903879645.1 of uncultured Bacteroidota bacterium. Classification (GTDB taxonomy): domain Bacteria; phylum Bacteroidota; class Bacteroidia; order Flavobacteriales; family Flavobacteriaceae; genus Flavobacterium. The sequence continues at coordinate 1,187 of CAIRMK010000512.1, read as the reverse complement.
TGTTTGTTCATTTAAAAGATGCTTCCGTAGCAATTTATTATGTTACAATTTCAACTATGCAAGGAAGAGTTGTTATGATGTTGCCACAACCTGAATGGAAAGATGGGATAGATATTTCGTCTTTAGAAGCAGGAGTTTATACTTTTCAAATGATGGATAAAGAAACGAAAAGTGTAACCACCAAAAAGTTTATAAAAAAATAAGCTATGAAAAAGTTACTGCTGGTTATATTTGCTTTGATTCTGAGCAGTTCTACTTTTATTGATAAAAGTAAAATAGTGTCCAATTTTAAATTGAAAAGTGCTACAACTAATCAATGGGTTTCGCTTTCAGATTATAAAGAAGCGAAAGGGTTTATTGTGGTTTTCACTTGTAACAAATGTCCGATGGCAAAATTTTATTCGCAAAGATTGAATCATATGGATACTAAATATAAAAAAATGGGCGTGCCTGTTTTAGCCATAAATTCAATGGATACTTTGGCCTATGCAGAAGAATCGTTCAAACTAATGCAAAAGAAAACAAAGAAAGAGCAATTGAGTTTTCCGTATTTGCAAGATAAGAAACAAAAAGTAGCAAAAGAGTTTAAAGCTACCCATACGCCACAAGCCTTTGTGATATGGAAAAATAAGTCAGGTACGTTTGTTATAAAATATCAAGGAGCCATTGATGATAATGCGGGGGAGCCTGAAAAAGCAAAACATCATTTTTTGACTGATGCTGTAGATGAGTTGTTGCTAAATAAAGAAGTTTCGATGTCAAAATCAGAATCATTTGGTTGCAGAATATTTTTTAGAGGGCAACCACAAACAATGGATTAAAGTAAATTGTAATTTGAAAAAAAAAGGAGTAACCCTATTGGTATTATTGCTGTTGAGTTTTTTGTTCTTTTCTTTGACAAAAGCTGACAGTAGCATTTATTATGGTGCCTTTTTTGTTCCGAAGGGGTGGCCTAAACCCGTTTACGATTTCAAAAAGAATGAAGTAACGGACAAGGGATTTGAATTGGGCAGAAAATTATTTTACGACCCTATTATTTCGAGAGATAGTACGATTTCTTGTGCGAGTTGTCATTTGCAATATACTGGCTTTGCTCATACCGATCATGCTTTAAGTCATGGAATTGAGGGGAGAATTGGAACTCGAAATGCGATGCCTATACTGAATTTGGCTTGGACAAAGTTGTT